>JBBSRC010000008.1:0-74374 GCA_038243395.1 Flavobacteriales bacterium
AGGCGCACAAAACACAGAAGGCCGGTCGAGGGAGCAAGACAAAGTCAAATGTCATGATAATGGCAGAAAGCACAGTTCTTGAAGATCTAGATACAGGAAAAGTTGAATGATAATGTCGTTATTTTAAAGCTAAGGTACTGGAAGACCATCAGGTTGATGGAACGGACAAAACCCTTAAAAATGCTCTTGCAGACGATCAAACCATTGTCTTTACGGACAAAAGTACTTCTTACGTTAATATTGCCGATAATGTAGAAATACACATAAGTGAAAAATCAAATGAGCAGACAACTAAAGAAACACTGAAATGGGTGCATATTGCGATAAGTAATGCCAAAAGAAATTTTGTGGGAACCTATCTTAAGATCAAGAGAAAGTACTTGCAATTATACCTAAATGAGTTCGTGTACAAGCTTAATCGCAGGTATTTTGGAGAACGGATTTTTGACAGGCTCGTTATTGCGAGCATTACAGCTAATGGACATTAAACGGATATACAGTTAAGTAATAACTGTTTATAAATAGAAAACAATCCGACACATTATTTGTAAATTTATATTTATAGAAATTTAGGATAGAACAAGAGATCTTGTACGACAATGATTCCTCAGAAAATTTAAAGACTTATTTTACTAACCTAATTTATTATGCCAACAACAAAAGGCTAGAATTATTTAATTAAACTATTTGCCATTTACCTTATATTGTTTTGAAATAGTAAATTTGCTAAACATGTCATATTTTTTATTGTAATGATTTATCGTAACCTTCATATTTGAATAAAGACACATTATAAGTTTTAAGCGAGATCATAAAATCTGGAGAAAATTTAAAAAGAAAGAATGATAATAAACGTATCATAGGTTGGAGCTAATATGTATTATAAAGAATTTAAGCAAAACCCAGGTTTTTTGTATTTCTACTAATTATAAACTAGTAAAAGAGACTTTTACTGGATTACAAAAAAACAATTGTAATATTTATATCTTTTTTGTAATAGACTGAATTTAAATTTGTAAAATAATTTTGACACTGTACCAAAACCTGTGTAAGTAGTTAAAAATGACGTGGGTTAAATAAACTCCAAGCTATTTTTATTTACATTTAATATTTATACAGTTATGAAAGCAAAAGATCTAATTCACGTTGAGTTTTTCAAGAAGGTTAAAACTGGAGAAGAGCTCAGTATTTTTTTTAAGAATCTACAAAAGCATGGCCTTGAAATGCCCGAAGGAGAACTTGACGAGCACTTAGCCTACTGCAAGTTTGATAAACGTTAAGAAGATAACGCTCATAACGGCCACTCCAGCGAGAAGATTAAAACAGACTACGGGAAGAATAAAATAAAGGTTCCCAGAGACCGTGAGGGCGTTTCAATCCAATGATCATCCCTAGTCTGAAAGAAGTTCTGGGTCTATGGCTTAAATAAAATAAATCGGCTTCCTTTTGGACGAGTATTTTAACAGATATCAAAGCAGGTGGAAAAAAAGATATACTGATTACGGTTACTGAAAATCTGAATGGGTTTACCGATACTATCCGCACTGTTTTCCCTGAATCCAAAACACAAATATGTATGGTGCACCAAATACACAATGTCTGTAGATACGTAGTTTTAATGGATGAAAACAGTTCACAACGGATATGGAAGAAATCTACAAGGCTCCAACAAAACAGACTGCATAAACTGCCCTAAACGATTTTGCTGCGAAGTGGGAGTCTAAGTATTATTACGGCCATCCAAAGCTGGAGAATCAACTGGGGGGATCTTACAGTATTCTTTGAGTTCCCTATGGATATTATGAAAATCATCTATACGACCACCTAATTGGGACCTTAAACGGTAAGATCAGGAAGTACACTAAAAAATGAACTATCTTTCCTACAGATTAAGCTGTAATGGAATCCGTATATTTATCAGTATTGGAGATCTCCAAAAAATGGTCTATATCAGTGAGAAACTGGGGTATTATTATTGACCAGTTCTTAATCCTTTATGAAAAAAGGGTTAGATTTTAAGTAAAACCTAACCCAAGTATATTTTTAAACTTACACGCCTATTTAAAAAGTACCAATTTTATTCATACTTTAAGGTTTTGTAATTAATTACATCAAAATACTTTTAATAAAAAAAAGTTTTCTGAACTTATATCTAATTAACAAACGTCATATAATATTAAATAAACCAAAGTCTAACAATAATTTAACTGAGATTTTATAAAAAAAGGGAGCTATGGTTCCCTCTTTATATCACGACATTATATGCTCGATTACTTCAATATCAGTTTTTTAGTTATTACATTCTTGTTATTTGTTAGTTGTAAGAGATAGATTCCGGAAGCATATTCAGATAAATCCAATATTTTAATATAACTCTGTTGATTGCCTTGAATAAAGTTCTCTTTATAAAATAATTTTCCGGATAAATCATATAATTCAATCCGTGATTCACCTAATAAACCTGATATTTTCAGGTTAATTACTCCCAATGTTGGATTTGGAAAAATTGATATATTAACATTATTTTCTACATCAATAATTCCACCCTGCGTTAAATTTTCAGACTGGGTTGTTGCCAAAACGACCTTTGTATTTAAATCCTCAACAGTATCGGTGACATTATCTGAACTATCTAAGGAATTAGAAATTTCCGAATCGTCCCTGGAATATAAATTTACAGATTTTTTAAGAGATGGATCCGAACTTCTTGAATATGAATTATAAACGAATCCATTTGCGATATCCACATAATATGAAGTATTTCTTAACATAACTAAAACTCTATTAGTGGCCTCACATCCCTCAGCAGTGGTTCCAATGACGGAATAATACGTAGTGGATTCAGGACTCACAGTAATACTAGCAGTAGTAGCTCCATTGCTCCATAAATAATTACTCGCTCCTGTAGCCGTTAACGTTGTCTTTTCTCCAAGATTAATAGTCACATTTTTTCCAGCACTGACGTAGGGCATTTCAATAACATTTATTCTCGCTTCATCTGAACCAATTTCTTTACCAGAACTGTCGTAGGCTATCACTGAATAATCTGTCGTTTCTTTGGGTGAGACATATATAGTCTGCGTTCTTTGCCCTGTGCTCCATAAATAATCTTCGCCACCAGTTGCTGTTAAACTTGTACTTGTGTATTTACAAATGCTTTGATTCTTACCTGCACTAACTTTATCCTCTTCTGATGTATTATTATTTATGATCACTTTCACGGTGTTAGTACCCTCACAACCATTTATTATCCCTGTTACTGTATAAGTAGTGGTTACAGTGGGTCTTACGGAAATAATTGCATCAGTGTCACCTGTATTCCAAATATAAGAAGTAGCGCCTGTAGCTTTTAATATGGTACTTTCTCCATAGTTAATTGTAACATTTTGACCTGCATTTACTCTTGGTAGGCGATTGACATTGACGTTAACATCATCTGTGTCAGAATTTTTTCCAGTTTTATCATACGCTATTACCGTATAAACTGTATTTTGGGTAGGACTTACATTAATCACTTTGGAAGTGGCACCAGTATTCCAAATATATGAATAACCACCACTTGCTACAAGTCTTATACTTTCCCCTTCGCAAATTTCCTTGTCGATGCCTGCGCTAGCTTTTATTGTTTTAGGCATAACAATTATTTCCGATTCTCCTTCTACTCCTTTAAGAGTACTTTTAAAAATTATAGTCACACTACCCGATGAAACTGCTGTTACCAGTCCATTCTCATCTACAACGGCTATATCGTCATCGCTTGATATCCATGAACCTTTCTGGTTAGAGGAATTTTGTGGTTCAAATTTTTTATTTAACTGAAGCGTTTCTGTTATTTGAAGTTCTCCTAAATTAGGTGTGACTTCAACATTTTGGGTAACATTGATATCATTTGAGGATTTATCTACTCCATTCAAATATTCTTCAAACCAAGTATAACCACTTGGAGCAATATCATTGTGATCTTTCCCATTTGGAACGTTAGCCTTGAAAAAGGCTTCCGGAATATGTGAATTTGAAACATAGAAATTTTTTGACCTACTTACAGAATTAATCCTCGGTACTTTCCATGATGATTTGTGAGATCTTTCCACATATTTGCCATTAATAACATTAGCTAACCATTTTGAATCTAAAACATCTTTATTGTCACTAATTGAACCATCATCGTTTAATCTGGCGTTACATCCTACATCGTTCTTAACACTAGAAAAGGCAGCCTCGGCACTTTGAACGGGAATAGGTTTCCCTAATAATGGGTGCTGCTTATTTGTAAAATAATTAGAGTTTAACTGCTCACCTATTACATGTCCTTGTGCATTTCTAAAATATCTGTGAAACTTTTTGTTATCTGCATTCAATTCAGAAACTGAAGTTAATCCGCGGCTGGTATTACTATTAACAGCCACAATTTTGTTTCCATAAGAATAAATTTTGGGAGGGGTTCTATCAATTGCATGATGCATATTAAGAACTCCATTGTTTAACTCTGTATTACCAAAATCATAATAATTACCAATATGATTCCAATCAAGATTTCCACTACTTTGTATCATTCTATGTTCAATAGTCCAAACAACATTGTTTATGGTTTCTATTTTTGCTCCATTATACCCAGCAATATTTGGTGTTCTGTGAGTTGTATTATAAAAGATAGAATGATGTAATGACAATTCACCAGTTTTAACTCCAGCTCCTCCTCCGAAGAGTGATCCCTCTGTTCCTTCTCCAAAAATACTTCTTTGAACTGTAACCTTGTCCACAGTGTGATTTCCACCAGTGGAATACCAAGAGGCTGCCTCGTCGCCATCCCAACTAAAACTGCAATGATCAAAAATTTGATTTGTAATACTCCCGGTTGAAGTAAAACTGTCATTTCCTTGATATCCCAGGCCTCTTGCCGTAACTCCTCCTCTAAACCTGATGTATCTAACTATTACATTATCTACATCTTCCATCATTATTCTATGACCGTCAATTGTAATCCCACCTTCTGGAGCTGTTTGACCTGCAATTGTAACATTCTTATTACGTATATCCATATATAGCAATGACTCGAGCGTTATTATTCCACTTACATCAAACACAATTGTCCGAGGCACCCTCATTTGCAAAGCCTGCCTCAATGATCCTTTTCCGTTGTCATTAAGATTGGTAACATGTACTATCTCACCCCCTCTTCCACCAGTGGTATAAGCACCAGCACCATAGGCTGTTGGGAATGCTAATTGTTGCGCTGAAGTAGATTGATAGGATAAAAAGGATAGAAAAAATAAGTTAAAAATTAAAAAATACTTGAAAGATTTTGTCATTACGAAAGATTTAAATAAAATGAATTGGTTACTAGTTAGTTGAGAATAAAGAAAAGTTTGTCAATAAATTAAATGCTGCTTTTTTTATTATAAATTTGTTGGTAATTTTTTTTAATGTGTTTCATGTTAAGAAGTTAAAGTCAATAGTTTGTATAATCCGTTTAAATGCAAAGAAATACATATATAATGCACTAATGCTATTTAGATACGCTCAAAAAATATTTACGGATCTTTTAGTCATAACTTTAACACTATTATGAAAATCCTTACACCATATGCTTTATCGGTTTGTTAAGCAATTTCTAATACACATTCCCTGATTTTATAAAAATTTTTTGTAACCTTTGCGGTTTGAAATCACAATTCATTCAGATTAAGATTAATTAAATTCTTATTTTATAATTTTATAAAAACCTCAGTAAAACCAAATATGCGCTGAATTCATATTGCACCACACTTTCAGTTGAGCTCAAATTTTATATTATAAAATTTTGTCAAAATGTGTCCTCCCTCATAAATTTTCAAATAATTTATTATTTCAGAAGTTATAAGAGCTTTTATTGAAATAATATAGTGTTTTCACCAATTAACTTTAATCAAAAATAAATATTGCATTCTAAAGTAATTTTATATAGACAAAAAATTAAATCTTGGCTTGGAAATCCATTGATCAAAAGCATGCTAATTGTGGCGGCTGTCACCTTTTTTCTTAAAGTTCTCGCCTTCTATAAAGAAACCATTATAGCAAGTACTTTTGGACTCTCAGAAGTTCTAGACACCTTTTTCATTGCCGTGTTACTGCCAACTTTTGTGCAAAGTGTTTTTTTAGGTTCATTGAAGAATTTGTTTATTCCAAATTATATAGCAGAAATTAAAAACAATGGCAATACGGCAAGTTTTCAGTCTTTAGTGTTTTTGATGACAATTGGCATTTCAATCGCATCTGTAATATTTGTATATTTATTTATCGATATATTTTTGGATTTAATTTATCCAGGTCATACTGAAAGTTATTACAACTTAGTAAGACAACAATTGTTCATTATCTTACCCAGCCTAATCCTTTGGGGTCTATCTTCAGTAATTTCTGGTATCTTAGAATTAAAAAATCGATTTTTTCTTGCAACCATATATCAATTTTTTCCATTGTTAACAATGTTATTTTTTTTGTTTTATTTACATGATTATTTAGGGAACCTAGTTTTGGCTTATGGAACTATAGTTGGGAGTTCAGTTGGATTTATATATCTCTTGTTTATAACAAGAAAGTATAAATATCTATCCTTTAGCAGGCCCAAATTAAATAAAAACTCTAAAATGATGATACAGCAATTACCTGCAAAGATCTCATCTAGTTTCTTGTCCAGTATGAACAATTTTATAGATCAATTTTTTGTAGGACAATTAGCAGTAGGTTCAATTGCCGCCTTGAATTACGGGAATCGAATCCCTGCTTTTGGCGTTTCAATTGTCATAATGGCTTTAGGGAGTGTTTTACTCCCTTATTTTTCCCGACTTGTTAATGAAGATATTAGAGCAGCATACGACAATCTATTTCGCATCCTTAAGTTAGTCCTTGTTATAGGTATTGTATGTGTAATAATAGGAATATTTTTTTCCGATTTTATTGTTGAATTGTGGCTTGAAAGGAATGAGTTTACACATCAAGACACGTTAAAAGTTTCAACAATTCAAAAAATACTTTTAGCAAATGTACCATTTTACTTATGTACTTTGATTATCGTGAAATTTTTGACCAGTGTTAATAAAAACATGTTTATGGCAAAAATCTCATTTTTAAATCTCCTTGTAAACATTACTCTAAATTTCATTTTTATCCAGTATTACGGAGTTTTTGGTTTAGCTTTAAGTACTACTATAGTATTGATAGTTAGTAGTGGCTTTTATTTTGGGTACACTTATAAGCAATATAAAAAATTAAGTTTATGAAAATAGATTTTATAATGTCATCTTTAGGTGGTGGTGGTGCTGAACGCGTTCTAGCACTGATGGTTAATAGTTTAGCAAAAAATAGAAAATATGAAATAACCGTAATTACCCTTTATAAAAGCACCGAAGTGTATGATCTCGATCCTATTGTTAAGAGGGTTCAGATAAAAGAGAACAAATTGATTCCAAATCTTACCGTGAGTAGTATTGTAAATTTATTTAGACATTATAAAAACAAGTCTCACAGACCTGATTTTATGGTATCATTCATGACTACAACAAATTTTATTTCTATAATTGTTGCTAAACTTTTTTCGATAAAAATAATTGCACAAGAGCACATTTCGCACGTGGGATCTGGGCAAAAAAAGAATATTATAACAGATATAACAAGAAAACATCTTTACAAAAAAGCTGACGTATTAACTGTTTTGACATCTTTCGACGTGCCGTATTATAAAAAACTCGGGGCTGAAGTATATGTTATGCCAAATCCTTGTAGTTTCAATGCAATTACTGAAAATTATCATCAAAGAGATAAAACGATTTTAGCAGTTGGAAGTTTAAATCGTTTTCATCATAAAGGTTTTGACACGTTGATTAATTTAATGGTTCCAATTTTCAATAAATATCCTGATTGGCGATTAAAAATTGCTGGCTCTGGGGAAGATGGATTAAAATACTTAACTGAGTTAGCGAAAAAAAACAACATTTTAGATAAAATCATCTTTACGGGATTCATTACTAACATTTCAGATTTAATGCATGAATCATCAATCTTCATATTGTCATCTCGCTATGAAGGTCTTCCTATGGTATTGTTGGAAGCGCTATCGCAGGGTATGGCATGTATTTCCTTTGACTGCGTGACAGGTCCATCTGATATAATTAATAATTATGAAAACGGATTATTAATAGAGGATCAAAACATAGAAAAAATGCAACAAGGATTATATGATCTTATAGATAATGAAAAGCTTAGAAATAAATTAGCTAACGAAGGGATAAAATCGCTAAATAAATTTGATATTGTCGCAATTACGGAACGCTATGAAGCGTTATTTAATAAATTAAAAAGCAAATCATGAATAAATTCATTATTTCTATATGCTTTTATTTGCCTTTAATTAGTAGTTGTTTAAATTTTCAAGGTTTTGTGCGTACATTTATTTCAGTTGGTATCTCCCAAAAAATAGCATATTTCAACATTCTATTATTAATTTTGGGAGTTTTTATCTTTAGAAAAAATTCAGGACCACTATCGCAAACTAATAAATTATGGCTAGTATTTTATCTAATATACTATTGCTTTGCTTTATTGGCTTCTGGAATTCATGGATTTAACTCTCCCATTTTAGCGACTTTGATTGCCCCCATATATTTTATTGGATTTTACTTTTTATTAAGTAACCCCGACCAATTTAAAATATTTTATAAAGTTTTGACTATTTCGTTTGTCATCTCTTCATTTTTTACAATTTATTTTTATAAAATTAATTTTAGTTATGATATTTCCGGGATTCTCGGATGGGATGTAGATCGTGCAGAAGGATTATATGGAGATGCCAACAACGCAGCCTTAACAAGTATTATAGCATACATACTTTTTAACCAATTTTATAATCCTTCAAAGTACGTATTTAAAATCATAAAAATTTTGATCTTAATAATCATATTTTATAGCATCTTCATCACATTCTCTACTACAGGTCTTTTTGCTTTCGTAATTATCTTTTTTATAATCAATTATAAATATTTTATGGGAACTAAATTTATACTACTGGGAATAGGAATTGTTCTTTTCTATGCAGGAATTTTTACGATTAAATCTCAAACCAAAGATTTGGATTTATCAAGTGCCCAAATCAGCAAAATTGATAATATCATAAATGTTGTAACCTTAAATATGGAAAAGGTGGATAGTTCAGGAAGAGGAGGTTTAATTGATAGCTTAATGTATCATATTTACGAAAATCCAATTCTTGGAAATGGTTTAAATTTTGCAACAGTTGCCAGGGGACATAATACTTACTTAGGAATTTGGGCCGACGCAGGCTTGTTCACTTTTTTATTTTTCCTGATTGTTTTATTTTATTATTTGATTAAAATTTTCACTTTAGACCTCCATCTTAAGTTATTTACAATGTCACTTTTAATAGGTTTGTGTACATTTATGTTGAGCTTACAAACTGTTATAAATCAACCTTATCTTATTGTGATATTTGTATTTATCGGCTATATTATTGATTACAACAAAGAGTCTGATGGAGATATAAATTTAATTAAAAAACTGAAATTTTAAGGTCTAAGTATGAATATTCGAAATCAGTAATAAAAATAAACGCGGGAGAAATTTTTGAATGTACTCTGTTATGTACATAATCTAAAATTAGATAAAAGCTGTTACAAAATATGTTTAAAAATCCAAATTGGTAAAGCAGACAATTTTCCATTGTCTTCCAGCATAGGAGTTATAACTAAATGATTTTGAAACTAAATCAAATGCGTGCTGCTCAAGTGTGATTAATGTCTTATGTGTCTTATAAAAAATTATTAATTAAAATTCAATCCATAAATAATATAAGTTTTGAAAAGCCAAAAAAAAATAAAAATAATCTTTCTTCTACCTTCCTTAGTTTCAGGTGGGGCCGAACGCGTGATCTCTTTTGTGGCACAAAGCATAAATAAAGAAAGTTTCTCCCCAATATTGTTAATTGCCGGTTTTGGGAAGGACTCTGCTTATGATGTTTGTAATGCCGACGTTATTTATTTAAATAAGCATAGAATACTTACTGCGCTTCCTTCGATAATTTTAAACATATTGAGAATTAAACCAGATATTGTTGTTAGTTCAATATCACATGTGAACACCGCAATGTCTGCAATATCACCCTTTTTTAAAAACACTAAATTTATAGGCAGGGAATCAACTGTTTTAAGCAAACGTAATAACGAAAAGAAAGTAAGAAAATGGTCTCCGCTTCATCTTACGCCAAATGGTTTTAAAAATTTAGATGCATTAATTTGTCAATCTAAAGATATGGCTGAGGATATGATTACGAATTTTAAAATCCCTAAAAATCTTATTTACATTATAAATAATCCTATTTCGAACTTACCAGATTTAAAATCCGCAAAACCTTTTACGGAAATTAAAAGATTTATCACTGTTGGAAGGCTTACCGAAGTAAAAGGACATCTTCGAATTTTAGACATATTATCGAAATATGACCAACCTTTCAATTATACTATAATTGGAGATGGAAGTCTTAAAGATGAGATTTTTGAAAAAGCAAAAGCATTGGGAGTTTATGAACACATAAACCATATCCCTTTTACCAAAAAAGTTAATGACTACATTGCGGACCATGATATTTTTTTACAAGGATCTTATGTAGAAGGGTTTCCTAATGCTTTGTTAGAAAGCTGTGTTGTTGGTACACCAGTAATCGCTTTTAAAGCACCAGGAGGCACACAAGAAATTGTGGAAGATGGAATTAATGGGTTTCTCGTTGAAACTGAAGAAGCTTATCTAGAAAAACTTAAAGACACTAGAACATGGAATCCTGAAATTGTGAGAGCTTCTGTATATAAAAGATTCAATAAGGAAGTAATTCTTAAGCAATACGAAGACTTATTTATAAATATACTTAAAATGAAATCATAAATGAGACTTGGTATTTTAGTATATTCATTATCTGGAGGAGGTGCTGAGCGTGTGGTTTCATATCTCGTGACCTATTGTATTGAAAATAAGATTGATGTTCATCTCATACTTATGAATACAAATATTACTTATGATTTTCCAGAATCCTTGCAAATACATCATATTGAAAAATCTAATAAGGAAGAAAGTGGTGTTTTAAAAGCTCTAAAAATTCCTATGTTAGCATATAAATATGCCAAATTAGTTGAACAGTTAAAATTAACCCATAGCTTAAGCTTCTTAACAAGGCCATCGTTCATTAACATAATTTCTAGAATTTTAACTAATTACAAATTTAAAGTTATTACAAATGAAAGAGCATTCCCTAGTTTACAATATAGCTACAAAAGTTTTCAGTCTACGTTTAATAAAAAATTGATTAGATCTCTCTATAAAAAGTCAGATATAATCATTTCAAATTCCTATGGAAATGCTAAAGATTTATTAGATAATTTTGAAGTGTCTTCTACAAAATTGAAAGTAATCCATAACCCGATAGACCTGTATAAGATCAATAATATAGAACCAATTGAATCATATTTCGATAATAGTAAATACAATATAATTACCCTTGGGCGCTTAGATATTGGAAAAAACCATATAATGCTAATAAAAGCCCTTCATAATTTACAAAACAGTTTAATAAGATTATATATTTTTGGGGAGGGTAATATGCAAGAAGAATTAGAACTTCTTATTAAAGAATTAGATTTACATTTGCAAGTTTTCTTAATAGGCTTTGATTCTAATCCATATAAATATCTTAAAGCAGCTGATTTGTTTATTTTTGGCTCTAATCACGAGGGATTCCCCAATGTTCTTTTAGAGGCCATGGCTTGCGGACTACCAATTTTGACAACCAATTGTCAATCTGGTCCAAGTGAAATTATGGAGCTGGAAATTATCAAAGATGATTTAATGATAACTGATTATGGTATTTTGGTACCTATTAATAATGTTGATCTTATGACTATGGGAATTAATTATTTTTTAGAAAACAAAGCATATTCAGAATCTTGTAGATTGAAAAGTAAAGTACGAATTAAGGATTTTGAAAAAAACTCGATTTTAAAAAAATATATCGATCTAATAATATCAACCTAAATCTATTAGACAAAACGAAATTAATTATGTGTGGAATTAACGGCATCATAACCAAGGACAATCGCAACAAAGACAGCATAACATCCATTCTGAATAACATGAATAATCTTATTATTCATAGAGGACCAGATGATGACGGTTTGTTTTCAGAAGAAAACGACAAATTTAGTGTTGGTATGGGTATGCGAAGATTATCTATTATAGATTTAACTTCTGGTAAGCAACCAATTTTCTCTGATGACAAGCAAATTGTTATCGTATTCAATGGTGAGATTTACAATTATAAAACTATAAAATCAAGACTGGAATCGGAAGGTATGACTTTTAACACCTGTAGTGATACAGAGGTCATTTTAAAAGCGTACGAAAAATATGGTGTTGATTCCTTTCAATGGCTAGACGGCATGTATGGGTTTAGCATTTATGACAGAAACATCAATAAGCTATTCATTGCTCGCGATTTCTTTGGAGAAAAACCTTTGTACTACATGCACACCGATAAAGAATTTATGTGGGCATCAGAATTAAAGTCAATTATTAATACCATCGATTTTACGCCTAATATTTCAACTAAAGGGTTAAACCTCTATTTCAGACTCACCTATATTCCCGCCCCTCATACTATTTACGGTAATGTTTTTAAGTTGGAAGCCAATCATTATATCATTTATGATTTAGCTTCGCACAATACTTCAATTCATAAAATAAATCCTGAACCCCAACCAAAAGCATCAAAAATTACTTTTGATAACGCTAAAGCAAAAACAAAAGAACTTGTTTACAAAAGTGTAGAGAGTAGGTCTATTGCTGATGTTAAGTTGGGCACATTTTTATCGGGAGGTGTCGATTCTTCCATTATTTCGCTTTGTTTATCACAAGTCACTGATAAAAAAATTGATACCTTTTCAATCGGATTTAAAAAAGCGTCCTATGATGAGTCAGATAAATCTCGGGTGGTCGCAAAAATGTTAAATAGTAACCATCATGAATTCATAATTGACGAAGACGATCTTAAAAATAATATTCATGAAATTCTTCTCAATTTCGATGAGCCTTTTTCAGATACTGCCTCGCTACCCACACACCTATTATCACAAAAAACAAAAGAGCATGTCTCGGTTGCATTAACTGGTGACGGTGGTGACGAAGTCTTTGGAGGTTATAACAAATATTACATTGGTAAGATGAACGATCGGTACACTAAAGTGGTACCTAATAAACTTCATAAGACAATTTCGGGGTTAAGTAATAAATATCTTATAAATAAGGATGATACACGCGGTAGAAAATTCCAAATTAATAGATTGTTAAATGCAATCGATTATGATGGTGGATTTTATTGGGATATTATTTCATTAGCAAACACAAACAGCCAGTTAGCAGAAATTATGTCTCCTGATTATTATGATGCCAATATATTTCAAGAATATAAAAATGTTTTAGGAAAACAAAAAATTGAGACGCTTACCGACTTTAGGATGGTAGATAAAGTGTTGAGCTTAGAAGGTGGGATGCTCACAAAAGTAGACCGAACAAGTATGATGACTTCTTTAGAATGTAGAGCTCCATTTTTAAACAGGGAGATTTGGGAATTTGCCAACACCTTGCCAGAAAGCTATTTAATGAAAGGCTGGAATAAAAAGTATATTTTAAAAGAAGCATTTAGAAGTGAGTTTCCAAATGAGTTTTTGGAAAAAGGCAAAAGTGGATTCGGAAGCCCGACTGGTGATTGGCTAAGACAAAGTCTTAGAAAGGAATTGGAGAGCTATATTGAGCCCGAGTTGCTTAAATCTCAAGGGATATTTAATGTTGAAATAATAACGAAAATAGTGAAAGACCATTTAGCAAGTATAAAAGATAGCACCTTTAGAGTATGGTCCTATTATTGTTTTCAAAAATGGTATAAGTTTACATTTCTTAAACAAAAATAATTGAAGGTGCGAAAGAAAAGAATATTACTTATAGCGTCTTATGACGGATCTCTCATTGAATTTAGAGGGGATTTTATTAAACATTTAGTTACTAATGGTTTTGAAGTATTTACTGCAGCTCCTGATTTTTCCAATAAATACCACCAGAAAATCAAGGAAATTGGAGCCATTCCATTGGAGTACAAATTACAACGCACAGGTATAAATCCCATAAAAGATTTTCAATCCATACAAGAATTAAAATCTATCATTAAACATAATAAAATAGATTTAGTATTTCCATACACTGTAAAACCTGTCATATACGGATCAATTGCGGCAAATATTTGTAAAATACCAGTAATTTCATTAATTACAGGGTTAGGTTATACTTTTTCAGGACTAACCACTAAAGCCAAAACTTTACAACGATTCAATGAGATCCTTTACAAACTTTCGATTAGGAAAAATAAAGTCATTGTTTTTCAAAATAAAGATGACCACCAATTATTTTTAGATAGAAATGTAATTTCTAAACAACAAAGAGTAGCTTTTGTAAGCGGCTCTGGTGTAAATCTAAATCAATTTACATATAAAGAAAAGGACGCTTCTGATAAAGTGTCTTTTGTATTAATTGCAAGATTGATCAAAGAAAAAGGAATTGCACTTTATATGGAAGCTGCTGAAGTATTGAAAAATAAATACCCAAATGCTGAATTTCATTTGATCGGCCCAACTGAAACATCACCGTCAGCAATTAGTAAAGAGAAAATTATGCTTTTACATAATGAGGGGACTATTATTTTTCATGGCCTCCAGTCTAATATCAAAGAGCATTTACATAAAAATGATATCTTTGTTTTGCCAAGTTACTACAGGGAAGGTTTGCCTAGAACAAATTTAGAAGCCTGTGCGTGCGGAAATCCTATTATTACTACCGACTCCGTTGGCTGCCGAGAATCCGTTATAGAAGGAGTCAACGGTTTTTTAATTGAACCTCAGAATCAAGATGCGCTTATAGAATCAATGGAATATTTTATTACGAATCCGAATAAAATAAAGGAAATGGGTCTCAACAGCAGAAAATATGCTGAAGAACGTTTCGATGTAAATATTATAAACAACGATTTGTTAAAATTAATAAAGAGTGCTCTTAACGCGTAATTGATATCATGAATTTATACCAATCGTTTATAAAACCTATTTTTGATTTTTTAGCCGCATTCGTCGGCCTTTTAATTATTTTTCCATTAATTGTGGTTCTATTTATTTGTCTTTTTCTGCTCAATAATGGCAAACCTTTTTTCTATCAGGACCGTACTGGTAAAGACGGGAAAATATTTACAATTATTAAATTTAAAACCATGAATGACAAAACAGATGAGAATGGCAAACTATTACCAGCTTTAGAGCGCGTAACTAAAGTTGGGAATTTGTGCAGAAAATTTTCGCTGGATGAACTGCCACAATTAATCAATATACTCAAAGGTGATATGAGCTTAATTGGACCTCGTCCACTCCTGCCAGGATATTTACCACTTTATAATGAAACCCAGTTTCGAAGACATAAAGTGTTACCAGGCATAACGGGCTGGGCTCAGGTAAACGGGAGAAACACAATTAGTTGGGAAAAAAAGTTTGATTATGATATTTATTATGTGGATAACCAATCTTTGTCACTCGATTTTAAAATTTTATTAAAAACGATAAATAAGGTCATCAATAGGGCTGATATTAACAATTCTGAAAACATTGATATGCCCGATTTTGAAGGGACAAAAGAATAACGCAATATATATTTAATTTATTTAGTTGTAAATACCTAATAATCATTCTTTAGTGTAGGCATGCTTTTTTAGAGGGCTTCCCAAATAAAAGGATTCCTTAAAAGACTTAAAAGATTAATTAATTTACAATCCTAAGCGCACAATGTTTTATGCCCTAGCTTAAGTATTATATAATTATAGATATAATTTCTAAAACCTATATAATAAACATCTAAATTTCAGAGTAGACATACATTATTTTTCCAGAGGCAGTTAAATTAATGTTTTCGCAAAAAATAATTTTAATTTCTGCACCAACCATTTCTTTTTTAATTCTATTAATAATAGAATTAAGTTCCTCTGGATCATATGAATCCGATTTTACAATTCTTAATTCTAATTCTAAAATTGTTTTTTGAATTAACTGAAAGTTTTTTATTCCTTTTTTGCCAAAAAATAAAGATGTGAAAAATTGTCCATCAATTTTAAAACCATCTTCTCGATGAATCATTCCTAATGTGCGACCAACTACCGCATCTAACTTTAATGTTCCAAAGTTTAAGTCATCGCCTTTGATGGCGCGATCCCCAATTTTATAGCGTAAAAGTGGCATATAAAAATTATTAAGTGTAGTAACTACAACTTCGCCCTCTTCTCCTTTTTTAACTTGTTGATCATTTTTATCCAAAATTTCAATGAAAACATTATCATATAAAACAAACATACCTTCCTGCTCCTTAATTTCTGTTGCTATTGCAGACACCTCTCTTGAGCCATAAAAATTATATACCACTGCATCGTTAAAGGCGTTGACAATTTCTGACCTCATTTCTGGATAAAGAGGGCCTGTGGTACAATGTATCACTGGTTTAAATTGAATTTTGATATTGTGTTTTGTAATATATTTAGAGATTTCATAAATTGAATGAACATAAGCCTTTATGAATTTTGGTTTTATCTTGTTCAAACGATGAATATAAGTATTCATTATTTCGTCACTTAAAACAAATGTGTTTAATGTTATTTTGTTATAAAAAAGTGAACGTATATCAAATTTTGAATTGGTATTATACATATCTCGTTCAGCTCCCCACAAATCAACAGATGAATCAAAAATGTTTATACCATTCTGATGGAGTGCTAGATAATAATTTGCAATTCCATAATATCCTTGTTCTTTCGTCCGGAAAAAAGTCAAGGGTTCGCCAGTAGACCCTCCAGAAGTATTTTTGATCACTTCATTTATTTGCTGAAAATTTGGATTGACTAACACATTGGATTGATTCCTTATAATCTCTTTTGTCAAAATTGGAATTTTCTTAAATTCATCATACGATAAGTCCTTCGTATTGATCTCTAATTTCTCATAGTACTTAATGTTTTCAAAAGCGATATCTAATATATTGATTAGTTTATCATTTTGATAAGCTCGATTTTCTTGAATTGTAGAAGACTCTCTTTTGCTTAAGATATTAAATAGGTACATCAATCTGCGGTGATATATATTCAGATAAGTAAAAGCAATAATTTTTTTTATCATAATGTATTTATTAAGCAGCTATAAATCAAGTTCTTATATCTATAAATCAAGTCTATTCAACCATAACTTTTTTTTTTGTCTTGTAGACTCCTACTTTTTAGAAAACCTTAAAATTCGACAAATAATTATTACTAAGCGTTAATTTAATGAAAAAATAAAATTATCATCAAATTAAGTATCTATCTCTTAAAATCAAAAACTTCCAATTTATTTATAGGAATGATTGAAGACATATTATGCACTAATTATCAGTGTTTTTATCGCTGACAATCCCCGAGTAGCTAAAAATAGCTTACCATTAAAAACGTAAACACTCAATTTTCCGTCATTGTTAATCAATGTCCACAAACCTATGCTATAAATTAACGAAAAAGAAAAAATAAAAGGCATTAAAACGCTTTAATAAGCCATCCTTATGTTTATTTTAATGCTTAGTTTCAGTGGTGTTGATGAAAATACAACTTCGATTCTACTTCAAGCACTTTCTCAGAGTTTAAAATAATAAACAAAAACAGAGATGAGATATTATTCGACCATCTTGGTCAGGGTGGGTAATACGTTTGCATTTGTAACCACATATTTTCCTTCTCTCACAAGACTTCAAGTCGGCATTTTTTTAAATAACATATATTGTTTGTTGAAATATTTACATATAAATAACTTGCCGAACGGCAGAAGCATATTTTTAAAAAATGGCCTTTAATCAGTATTTTAAAGAGTAATAACGATATATCCGTCTATGTTATTTTTATATATTCTAATTTATTATTCTATTCTAGAAATTTACAAATGCGTTCAATAATCATAGAATTATAAACCTGTTTTCTATCAAAATCAATAAAAATCAATGCTTTGACTTCTTACGATAAAAATACTTGAACTAAAACTGCAGACCCGTTTTTTTTAATAATAAAAGTGAGTATATTTGAAAAATGCTTTATGCTATAAATGGCTAAATCGGTTTTATGTAAATAAACTGTTAGGACACACCTTTTATAACTATACTGATTTATGTTATTCAATTCGCTAGAATTTTTTATTTTCCTTCCTATAATATTTGCAATATATTGGCTCATTGCAGGAAAAAAAATTAGCGCACAAAACTTTTTGATAGTCGTTGCCAGTTACATATTTTATGGCTGGTGGGACTGGAGATTTCTTGCGCTCATTTTCTTTAGTTCTTTATTGGATTATTCAATCGGTATTTCTTTCGGCAAAACTAAAAAGCCATTACATAGAAAAGTTCTATTATGGATAAGCATTTCCGTTAACATTGGTTTTTTAGGTTTTTTTAAATACTATAATTTCTTTATTGATAGCTTAGTTGATTCCTTTACATTTTTTGGTCAAGATCTCAATATCAATACTTTAAGTTTAGTTCTACCTGTGGGAATAAGTTTTTATACGTTTCAAACCTTAAGTTATTCTATTGATGTATATAATAAAAAATTAGAACCAACTAAAGATTTTATTGGCTTTATGGCTTTCGTTAGTTTCTTCCCTCAATTAGTTGCAGGACCAATTGAAAGAGCTACTAATTTGTTACCTCAATTTGAAGAAAAGCGTAAATTTAATTATAGAAATGCTGTTGATGGCTTACGTCAAATTCTATGGGGATTATTCAAAAAAGTCGTTATAGCTGATAACTGTGCTCATTATGTTAATATTATTTTTAATAACCACACAGAATATAATGGAAGTACACTTTTATTAGGTGCTTTTTTCTTTGCTTTTCAGATTTATGGTGACTTTTCTGGATATTCAGATATTGCCATTGGTATTTCAAGATTATTTGGGTTTAATTTAAAACGAAACTTTGCTTTTCCATATTTTTCTAGGGATATAGCAGAATTCTGGCGTCGTTGGCACATTTCTTTATCCACTTGGTTTAGAGATTATCTATATATTCCTTTAGGAGGAAGCCGAGGGGGTCTTTATATGAAAATAAGAAACACGTTTGTCATATTTATCGTTAGCGGTTTTTGGCATGGAGCCAATTGGACATTTATAATATGGGGAGCTTTAAATGCAATTTATTTTCTTCCATTATTACTTTTAAATAAGAATAGAATTAATACAAATATTGTCGCACAAGGCAAATACTTGCCAAACATAAAAGAACTTGGCCAAATGACATTTACGTTTTTTCTTACTCTTTTAGCATGGGTGTTTTTTAGAGCTGATAATGTTTCTCACGCAATTACTTATCTACAAAATATATTTTCCAAATCTTTGTTTTCTAAAATAGAAATTATTCCAAGCACAATACTCCTGCTACTATTATTTTTCATTATTACAGAATGGTTTGGTAGAAGTGGTGAATACGCTATCGAAAAAGTTGACTTTATGCAAAAACCTCTAAGATGGAGTTTTTATATTTTGATAGTCGTATTAATGTTTAGTTTTACAGGAGAAGAACAGCAATTTATTTATTTTCAGTTTTAGAAATGAGAAAATTTTTCAAAAATATAATTCTGCTTATTATTTTTGCTATTGTAATAGGTGAAGTAATCGTTAGGTTTACACATGCTGTTGCAGATATTCCTCAAAGAACAATCGATAAATATGGTATCCAAAAGTATATTCCAAATCAAGATGGTTATTGGAAAGGCGGTAAACATAAATGGAAGATTAATAAATTAGGATGGCCAGGTGAACTACCAAAAAGCTATGACCAACTTATTATGGTAATTGGAGATTCATTTATTGAAAACTTTATGAATCCAAACGACTGTCACCAATCCTCGTTTTTAAAGAAAGATTTAAAGGGTTATAACTTTATGGAAGCAGGACGATCCGGAGTTTCATTAATTGAAGCAATGGAAATAAGTAAGCAAATGGATTCGTTAAACCCAGTAAAATCTTTAATATATTTAAATGATAATGATTTTCTCGAGAGCGTTTCTGAAATTAAGAATTTAAGTGACATTACCCAGCTGAGCGTTAAAAATAATACCTTGGAATATGGGGAAATGAAAGCGCAGGGAATAAAGAAAGTTTTATACAACTGGAAGTTATTGTATTATTTTTATAATAGATTTCCTATTTCTAACATAAAAAACAAAAAAGATAAAACCAAAGACTCTATTATAATTTCCAAAAAAGAATTTCAATATAAAACAGAAATATCACAGCTTATGGAGTATATAATTAACAACTATGAAATTGAAAACAAAACTTTGATATTTCAACCGAATTCCAATGAGTCAATAATCCAAAACTGTATAAAAGCAGGATTTGATATAATTGTTTTAAACTCTTCTAATGATAAACCAATGACTTTCGATTACGACAGTCATTGGTCATGTTATGGACATGAAAGAGCAGCCCAGCAAATAAGTAAACAAATTTTTAAAAAAAACAATTAATTTTATTCTACATATTCATTAATGATTTAATCTTAAAGGATGCACATAAGTTGAAAAAAATAGGTCTGTAATTTAAATTTTTGCGATATTTTTCAATTATATAACAGTTATTTCTCTAAAATCAATAATAAAATTCTGTGGTAAACTTTCTTTATGCATATGCCTATGACCTTCAAAATGTACATTCATCCCATTATCCATCAAAGCAACACTTTTCCAACCCAAAGCATTCGGCGCAATAAAGTCCTTCTTTAAATTATCAGCTATATAATAGTAAACATTACCGCGCAATGAATTTTCAATCGCTTTAAAATTAGCAATACTTGGCTTTTCCGAACCAATTTCCTCGGAAATTACAATACAATCGGTATAATTTAAAATGCCTAGGCTCTTTAGTTTAGCTCGTTGTGTGTTTGATCGACCGTCGGTAATTATTCCTATCTTTCCGTTTTTAAATTTTATAGCCTGCATTACTTCTAAAACACCTTCGAAAAGTTTAATATCTGGATGGTGATTCCGATACATCTCAACCAATAGTCCCATTTCTGTGTTATAAGCATTGGCGACAAACTCAAAAACATTGATTTTACTTCTATATAAAGAAAACATCTTGGAATATAGTCGTTTCCAGTCGTTTGGGTCTAAAAATAAAGCTATGGACTTATAGGCTGATTTTAAATAATCCAGTTCATTATATAGGGTGTCATCTAAGTCAAAGACAATGACAGTTTTATTATCAACCTTTATATCCATGCACTAAAATTTCATCATCATAACGGATCATTAACAAATTTTTCTCCCAAATATCAAATTTTTCCTCAATTGTTTTTCCTAACATATATTCTTCAATAATCCACTTAGTGAAATTCGCTCCAGCTAAATATGATAATGGATATCCTCCACCAAAACGAGGATTAATTTCAATCCCATAAATATGTGTGGCATCCATTTTATTCATGAAAAACTGTGCAGTCAGACACCCGACAGCACCTTGGATAAAGTTTAAGTTTTTTTTCAAATAAGGAACCAATTCATTATTTATTGTCAAAGCTTTATACACCTCCCCATCCCTGACTTCAATTCTCTTTCTAGGCACAACACATTTTAATTTGTTATCTTTTCCAAAGTATAAATCACAAGTATATTCCTCATAAACATCTTGATCTAAATACTCTAAGAACATGAGCTTTTCGTTATTAAAATGATAATCAGTTAAATCTTCCTTAGTCCTAATAATGAAAGTATCTACGCTCCTGCTTCCATCTGCAGGCTTAATGAAAATTGGAAATTTGAAATTATCTTTTGGGTATTCTTCTGCTACATTTATATTATGTTCTTTGAAAAATTCATGTATTAATCTTTTATCTCTGCACGTTGAAACAAATTCCACTGAAGAAATCACAATCACTATACCTTTCTCCTTAAAACTCATTTTGTTTTTTGCCAGTTCAAGTAATTCAGTATCTATCGTTGGAACGATTAAACTAATGTCATGAGATATACAAAAATCAATTAAAACATCAACATAATTAGGATCATCAAGTCTGGGTGCTTTGAAATAATCATCAGCAACTTGACAAGCTGCTGACAACAAAGGGTCTGAATCAGTAGCATATACTTTTCGTCTGGAATCAATTCTTTTTAATTCATTTTGAAAAGATCTTACAAGAGAAACTCTCCGTCCAGCTGAAGTTATTAGGATATTCATTTGTCTAATTTTGGTTCGGCATTAGGTCACTGTTTTAAAAAAATCAATTAAAATTGATAAAGATACCATAGATAAAACAATCCAAGTTAAAGAAACAACATAAAATTTAAAAATAGGCAATAAATAGACCTCAAGTTTTATAAAATAAACAACTCTTACTAACTAATATATTTTAATATATTTGCGCGATTTTTATAAACCTTAATAGCCTGTAATAAAACGTTGCTAATTTAGAAATAGATTGAACAACGTAAATATTTACTTTTAATCGTTTTAATACCGATGGTCTGAACATAAAACCGCATATTTATCCTTTATTTTAGATCGTGTCCCAGATCCCTCTATTGACATGAAATTGAACGGTAATTGTAATTGTTACTTAGCAATTTTTAACTTATGAATTCAAAAATTTGGCTCTCATCCCCGCATATGAGCGGAAATGAACTATCCTTTATAAATGAAGCTTTCAACTCCAATTGGGTGGCACCCTTAGGTCCCAACGTAAATGGCTTCGAATTAGATTTGCAATCCTATCTCAATGAGGATCGTCATGTTGCTGCACTGGCATCCGGTACTTCAGCCTTACACCTAAGTCTTATTTTATTAAATGTTGGAAATGGAGATGAAGTCATTTGTCAAAGTAAAACCTTCTCAGCCTCTGCCTATCCCATTGTTTATCAGGGTGCAACGCCCGTTTTTGTAGATAGTGAGAGAGATACTTGGAATATGTGTCCTATCCAGTTAGAAATAGCAATTAAAGATAGAATTACCAAGGGAAATAAACCTAAGGCTATCATTGCTGTACATTTGTACGGTATGCCTTACAAAGTAGATGAGATTAATGCAGTTGCCTTAAAATACGATATTCCAGTTGTTGAAGACAGCGCAGAATCTTTAGGAAGCCGGTATAAAGGTCAGAATTGTGGAACGTTTGGGGAATTTTCAATATTATCCTTTAATGGCAATAAAATCATAACCACTTCTGGAGGTGGCGCTCTCGTTTCTAAGAGTTTAAAACATAAAGAAAAGGCTGTTTTCTTAGCAACACAGGCCCGAGATAATGCACCACATTATTTGCATTCTCAGATCGGATACAATTATAGAATGTCAAATATCATTGCTGGTATAGGTCGAGGTCAGATGACCATATTAGACAGTCACGTTGCAAAACGACGAAAAAATCATGAGATTTATGTAAATTCCTTTAAAGACAATAAAAATATTATATTTTTGCAAGAACCGGAAGGACATTTTTCAAATCGTTGGTTATCTTGTATTTTACTAGATTCCTACTCAATAAGAGAAGGTTTAAGGAAGCATTTGGAAAAGGAAGATATAGAGTCCAGACCATTATGGAAACCCATGCATCAACAACCTGTTTTTAAAGATGCTCCTTGTTATCTCAACGGTGTTTCAGACGAATTGTTTGAAAAAGGCCTTTGTTTGCCTAGTGGATCAAATCTTACAGATATCGAACGCAATAGAGTATTGGACTCAATTAATGCGTATTTTAGCGCATGATATATAAGTATCTACATATAGTATCTCAAAAATACGCTTCCAAATGGTTAGTACTTCTCTGCGATTTATTGATTGTGGTTATTACTTTCTTTTTAGCCTATCTAATTAGATTCAATTTTAAAATCGAATTTGACCTCCATTTAATGGTGTCCCAAATTCCCTATGTGCTTTTAGCTGCAATAATTAGTTTTTTAGCTGTTAGATCACATAAAGGAGTCGTAAGATTTACAGGCTACAAGGACATTATCAATATTATTATTGGCGCTAATATTCTCGCGACAATATTGATTATCTCTACGTTCTTTAGCCGGAAATTCAACTATGATGAATTGTTCGATATTCCTGGATCTATTATATATATTCATCTTTTGCTCAATATTGCATTCATCATTGGATTTAAATTACTCATAAAATCTCTCTATAATACCTTAACAAACGATTTTGTTGCCACTAAAAATGTATTAATATTTGGTGCTGGAAATGCGGGTATGATTACTTACGATGCTATCAGCAATGATCCTCAAAACAGCTATCGCGTTATAGGATTCATAGATGACAATGAAAGTAAAGTTGGCAAAAAAATAAATCTTTTACGAGTTCATAGCTTAAAACAAATCACAACAGAATTAGTTTCAAAAAATGCTATAGATGAGGTAATAGTCTCAATTCAAAATATTGACCCAACCCGCTTACTTCAAATAACTGGTTATTTATTTGATTTGGGACTGCACGTCAAAATTGTCCCTCCTGTACAAAGTTGGATCGATGGCGATTTAAGTATAGGACAAATTAAAAATGTTAATATTGAAGATTTGTTGGGAAGAGATCCGATATCGATTGTCAATCCTGCACTTATTGACGAATATGAAAATAAAATAATACTTATTACAGGCGCGGCAGGATCAATTGGTAGCGAAATTTGCAGAAAAATAAGTCGCTACAATTATAAAAAATTAATTTTACTTGATAATTCAGAGACAGCACTCTATGATCTTCAGCAAGAATTTAGGCAACGAGGCTTAGATAACATAGAAGTTATTGTTGCCGATGTGAGAAACAGGTTGAGACTTGAACAAATATTTAATCAATACAAGCCTAAAATAATTTTTCATGCTGCTGCCTACAAACATGTGCCATTAATGGAAAACAATCCGTTTGAGGCGGTAAGTGTTAATATTGGAGGCACGAAAAATGTAGTCGACATCGCGGTTATGCACAGTGTAGATAAGTTTGTGTTGATTTCAACAGATAAAGCAGTAAATCCAACAAATGTCATGGGAGCAACTAAACGTATCGCTGAGCTCTACGTTACTTGTCTTAAAGAAAAAGGTAAAACAAAGTTTATAACAACAAGGTTTGGAAATGTTTTAGGTTCGAATGGATCAGTTATTCCATTATTTAAAAAACAAATTGCACAAGGGGGGCCCCTAACTGTAACACATAAAGATATTACTCGTTATTTTATGACCATTCCAGAGGCTTGTCAACTTGTTCTTGAAGCCGCCACAATGGGTAATGGCGGAGAAATCTTTGTATTTGATATGGGAGAACCCGTTAAGATATTTAACCTTGCAACCAATATGATCATTCTTTCGGGTTTACGTTATCCTGAAGACATCGATATTAAAATTACTGGTTTAAGACCTGGCGAGAAAATTTTCGAAGAACTTTTGGCTGATGGAGAAAACACTACAAAAACCTATCATGAAAAAATAATGATTGCAAAATCGAGACGTATTGAAGTTGTGGATATTGAAAAACAAATTAATAAATTGGCGACAGTCAACACTTTAATTCAGCCTCTTGAAATAGTATCTTCAATCAAACGTTTAATTCCTGAATATAAATCTAATAACTCCACTTACGAAGTTTTAGACAATAAATAACCAATTTTAAACTATACTTTAAAACTTCTCAAATGAAAATAAGTTTTGTAATACTCTATATATTAGCGATAGTTATGACTACATCTTGCGCATCTCGTAAAGATTTTGTCTACTTTCAGGATAGACCAATGAGTGAAGGATATATAGACTCAGCACCTGAACAACTTGTTTATAAGCCAGAAGATATTTTAATAATCAGTGTTTCAGCCGCCGACCCTATTGCCGCTCAGCCATTTAATTTATCTATAGTTTCTGAAAGCAGAGATGTTACTAGCCTAACTGGTCGTGAAGTACAGCAAACTTATTTAATCGATTATAAGGGAAATATCGAGTTCCCTGTTTTAGGTACTTTACATATCGCCGGACTGACCAGATTAGCACTTACTACCTTGTTAAAAGAAAAAATAAGTGAATATGCAAAGGATCCAATCGTAAATATTAGGCTGGTTAATTTTACAATCACAGTAATTGGAGAAGTTTCAGATCCAGGTACTTTTACCATACAAAATGAACGCATAACTCTGCCTCAAGCTCTCGGTTTAGCAAACGACCTGACAATTTTCGGAAAGCGAAAAGATGTTCTACTCATTCGAGAAGTTGATGGGAAAAAGAAATTTGCAAAGATTGACTTAACTACAGTGAATGCGGTAAGTTCCCCACTTTATTATTTGCAACAAAACGATGTTATCATAGTAGAACCAAATAATGCAAGAATACGATCCGCTAGTTATAATCAAAATAATGGAGTTCTAATATCAGCTATAGGTACTTTGACAACAATTATAGCAGTATTCTTAATTAAATAAATTAATTATAATAAAATTTCATGGAACCCAAAACACTCAACCCAAAGAATGAACTCAAAAATACCTTAGACCTTTATCTTGGTCACTGGAAATTGATTTCGTTTTTTGTTATTATTGCCATGGCCTTGGCTTTTAGTTATCTTCGTTATACCACCTATCAATATCAAGCTTCTGCAAGTATTAAAATTAAAGACGAGAAACAATCTCAAAAATTGCCTGGCATGGAGGAAATTTCTAGTGGCGGTCTATTTTCAGGAGGAGCCAACAAAGTTAAAGACGAAATTGCGGTAATGACGTCCCGAAATATATTTTCTAATATTGTAAAGAAGCTTGAACTCAATATTAAATATTATAAACAAGGTAAAATCAAAGAAGAAGAGGTGTATGAGAATCCGCCAATTAAATTAAATTTCTTTATTAGTGATTCATTAATTTACAAAATTGATGCTGCTCTCTTTATTAAGATCAAATCGGCATCAGAATTTTTAGTGTTCGAAGATGATGGTAGATCAATAATAGATCGGAATGATTCTGACGGAAAGGCATTTTCGTTTGGTGATCGCATTAATATAGGATTTGGTGATTTTATGTTACTGCCAAACACTGGCACGAACGCTCCTCAAATAGGAAGTAACCTAAAGATTATAATTAAACCAGTTTCATCCGTTGTGAATAGCTATCAGTCGGCAGTTGTTACGTCTACACAGGATGGTTCGAGTGTTGTCGGCTTGACACTGAAAGACAACAACCCCCAAAAAGCTGTAGATATTCTTAACCAGATAGTTAGGGAATACAACAATGATGTTATTGCAGATAAAGAAGATGTTATAAAAGTAACTTCAGACTTTATTAATAACCGCTTGGAATTGGTTTTTAAGGAACTAGAAGATGTGGATTTCACGGCTGAACAGCTCCAAAAAAGAAATAACTTAACGGCTTTAGGCTCCCAAGCTAATATCTATTTAGAAAGTGAAAAACAAAATGAGTTTCAAATAAGTAACACTGCAAATACAATTCAATTAATAGATTATTTACAACAGGAAATCAAAGAAAAAAACAAGAGTTCTGACTTATTACCATCTAATCTAGGAATTGCTGATGCAAACGTCAACCAAGTTACAAAAACTCATAATGAATTAGTTGCACAGCGCGATAAATTATTGAAAAATTCGAGTGAAAAAAATCCAATTGTAATCAACTTGAATAATGAAATAAACGCTCTGAAAGATAATTTAGAGAATTCATTGACCAATATGAAGAAGTCTAGCGAAATTACACTTAACAGTCTTAATAGAGAAGACGCTAGAATTAGAGGACAACTTTATACCGCACCAACCAAACAAAGACAACTTAGAGATATCGAACGTCAACAGAATATCAAAGAATCTCTTTATTTATATCTTTTAGAGAAGCGTGAAGAATCAGCCATTAGTCTCGGTATGTTTTCACCAAACGCGAAAGTTATTGATACGGCTTATTCAAATTATTATCCAGTTGCACCTAATAAAATGCTTACATACTTAGGTTCGATATTGTTGGGACTAATGATTCCTGTCGGGTTCATTTATATTAAGGACATGTTAGACACTAAAATTTACGATAAGAATGATTTAATGGAAGTTCTTAGAATTCCATATATTGGTGATGTTCCAAGCACAAGTAAAAAAACAAAGCTTATTAATAAAGTTGATTACAGTCCTAAGGCTGAGTCTTTCAGAATTATTAGATCTAATATAGATTTTTTATTAAAAGATCTCAATACTCATACTAAGAAAATATTTATTACTTCTACTCGAGCACAGGAAGGTAAGTCACATACCAGTACTAATCTGGCTTCTTCTATTTCTTTCTCTGAGAAAACAGTCCTTTTAATTGAAATGGATATTCGAGCACCTAAAATAATGCACTATCTTAAAGAGAAACCAACAACCAAAATCGGTCTTTCAGATTTTTTAGCAGACAAGAATTTGAAACCTGATGAGATTGTCAATAAATTGAAGGATAATGAGTATTTAGATGTTATTACTTCAGGAACCATCCCTCCTAACCCTTCAGAACTCTTAATAAGCAAAAGAGTTCAAGAGTTGTTTGAATTTTTTGAGAATAAGTATGATTATATAATTGTGGACACATCTGCAGTAGGACTCGTAAGTGATACACTTATTGTCTCAAAATTTGCCGACATGTTTTTATATGTTGTGAGCGCAGATAATATTGATAAAAGACATTTGGTCGCTGTTGCGAAACCACTTTTTGAAGATCATAGATTACCAAAAATGAACCTGTTACTAAACGGCACCAATTTTGACAAAAAAGGTACAGGCTATGGTTATGGCTACGGAACTGATCCTGGAATTAAAAAGAAATGGTATCAATTTACTTAATAAAAAAACTCCGATGCTTTAAAACATCGGAGTTTTTTTATTTCTTTCTTCTCTTCCTTTCTTTTTTCAGAAGCATAAGCTCCCTGCTCGTTTGCCCTGCAACGGAAGTATTCTCTTCAGCACGTCGAATTAAATAAGGCATCACATCCTTTACCGGACCAAAGGGCACATATTTAGCAACATTGTAGCCATCTGCTGCCAAATTGAAACTAATGTGGTCACTCATCCCATAAAGCTGTCCAAACCATACGCGATTATCAGTTCTGTCAATATTTAATTGCTGCATGAGTTCCATTGCCAAATAACAACTTTGCTCATTATGGGTTCCTATAAATAACGAAATGGCATCAAGATTGGTAAGGACATATTTTAGAGTTCTATCAAAATTTAAATCTGTAGCCTCCTTGGTGGCACATATAGGAGAATCGTAACTTTTATCTTCTGCCCTTTCTCGCTCCTTTTCCATATAAGCGCCACGAACAATCTTTACCCCGATGGTAAAGCCATCTTTTTGGGCGCGTTCATGGAGTGCTTTAAGATAATCCAGTCTATCCCATCGGTACAACTGTAAGGTGTTATAAACAATTGGAATTCCGGTATTATATTTTCGCATCAACTGTTCACACAAATCATCAGTAGCTTCCTGCAACCAACTTTCTTCAGCATCGATCAAAATTTCAACATCTTTATCTTTAGCCAACTTACATACCCTATCATATCGAGCCACCACTCTATCCCATTCTTCTTGTTCGTCCATGGTAAATGGTTTGTTTTCCCCTTTCTTTTGGTATAAATAAGATCTTCCAAAACCAGTGGGCTTGAATACTGCAATTGGCATAGACTTCCGCTCATCAGCAAATTTGATGATCTTTATCGTTTTTTCCATCGCAGCATCAAAATGCGACTCTGTTTCTTTCCCTTCAACTGAAAAGTCTAAAACTGAACTCACACCTTTAACATACATTTTATCGATAACAGGCAGGCAATCTTCTTCACTTACACCGCCACAAAAATGGTCAAATACAGTTGCTCTAATCAAGCCCTTAACCGGCAAGTGGGCTTTTAAAGCAAAATTTGTAGCTGCGGTGCCTATCCTGACTAAAGGTTGATGAGATATCATCTTAAACAAAAAGTAAGCACGGTCAAGCTCTGAATCACTTTTAAGATTGAAAGCGATTTCTGTGTTTTCAAAAATATTTGACATAGTTATTGGGAAAAAAATATTTGCAAATTTAATTATTCATTCTTGATTAATTAATTTAAAACTGCTTATTTTCATGCATTAATAAGTTACTATAAAAATGACCTCAATTATCACTGATTCCTATGCCGTCCATTTTAATGAGACTGGATATGAAAAATTAAACAACTACCTAAAAGACAATCGTTTCTCAAAAGTATTTATCATTGTTGACAACAATACGCACGTCCATTGCTTACCGCATTTCCTGTCAAAATTAGATACAGATTTGACATGCGAAATCATCGAAATTGATTCGGGTGAAGCCAATAAAAACATAGACACCTGTGTTGGGGTCTGGAATGCGCTGTCAGAATTGGGTGCAGATCGAAAAAGTCTGATCATTAATGTGGGCGGAGGAGTTGTAACTGATTTGGGCGGTTTTGTTGCTTGCACCTTTAAGCGTGGCCTGAAATATATAAACGTTCCTACTTCGCTTTTAGCCATGGTTGATGCTTCGGTTGGAGGGAAAACGGGAGTAGATCTGGGGGCCCTTAAAAATCAGGTGGGCGTGATTTCTTCAGGAGATATGGTACTGGTAGATTCAAGTTTTTTAGATACACTGCCCCAACGTCATTTGAAAAGTGGTTTGGCCGAAATGTTGAAACATGGACTTATTTATGACGCGTCGTACTGGAATAAATTTTTAGATCTGAACAACTTAAAATTAACAGATTTAGATGGTCTAATTCATGAATCAATTGAAATAAAAAATACAATTGTTACAGAAGATCCGTTTGAGCATGGTTTGCGGAAAACACTCAACTTTGGACATACTTTAGGCCATGCCATCGAATCTTATTATTTAAGTGAAACTGACAAAGAAGAATTACTTCATGGAGAAGCTATTGCCATTGGAATGATTATGGAAACTTATATTTCTGCTGAACTATTAGGCTTCTCTAAAGATGATTTAGAAATCATAAAACAAACCTTTCTCAAAATTTTCAACAAGGTTGCCATTGCAACCTCAGATTATGATGCCATTATTGATCTTTTAAAATATGACAAAAAGAACGAACATGGCAATATCAATTTTGTGTTATTGGAAAAAATCGGAGTGCCTAAAATTGATTGTTTGGTAAAAAATAATTTGCTTATTAAAGCCTTTGAATATTATAAATCGTAAACACCTATATTTATAAATTTAAAGGTGATGATTTTCATGTTTAACAATAAAGAACACTGCAGCTGGACATAAAATTTGCTATTAACGACTTTTTTTGCTAAGGGTTTTCGATCAAAGCATTCAAAGTAATATATTATCGAAATTATCGCACTTTCTTTCTGCTAACAATTCGTAGATGCATCTGTAATCAACTTGAATATGAAACAAAAGCATCTTGATCAAAACCAAATCGTTCCGTCTTTTCTTTTCTGGCAATGTCCAATACTCGATATGCATACACGCGCACAGTATCCATTGATTGCACAACAATTTATTTAAAACTCTATTTACCTTCCACGTAGGGATAACAGAATTTATTTTGAATAGAGCAATTAGAATTTATTATTTATATTTAAAGGTATGACATTTTACTAAATCCCAATCTTACCCACTTATATGAATGCAATGATTAATTGCTAAGCCCAGGTCTTTTATAATCCAACGCCCATAATTAGCCATTATTTATGAAAACACCCTTTATTGATTGCTCAAAAAAGGGTGTATATATCAAAAATCTTAAAACATTACATCTCGTTAAAAATAGAATGCATTAAGCGTTTTTTGTCATTAATGCTCTCTTCTAATGAGATCATAGTTTCTGTTCTGTATATACCCTCGATATCATCTAACATGAATATAATGTCTTTCGCATGAGAAGTGTTCTTTGCTCTTACTTTACAGAAAATATTAAATTTACCAGTGGTAATATGAGCAACCGTAACATATGGAATTTCATTAATACGTTCGAGGACAAATTTTGTTTGTGAAGTGTTGTTCAAAAAAACCCCAACGTACGCAATAAAAGAATAACCAAGTTTTTTATAATCTAAGGTTAGTGATGAACCTTGAATAATACCCGCCTCTTCCATTTTTTTTACCCGAACGTGAACCGTTCCTGCCGAAATAACTAATTTTTTAGCAATATCCGTAAACGGAACTCTTGTATTATCAATTAACATGTCTAAAATTTGATGATCGATTTCATCTAACTTGAACTTTCCCATTTTTGTGAATTATTAAATTTTTTACAAAAATAATAGAAATATGTTGAAGATTATACATCAAAAGCTAGATTTTTTCTATAAATAGCGGAAATTTTTCACTATTCATCAATACGAAATCGATTGCGAGTCCCACTTTTAACTCTTCATTAACATGATCAAACACCAATTGTTCCTTCGCATCAATCTCTTTGTGACCGAAAAAATGATTTAATTCTGAGATTTTTTCAATTTTAGGTCTGAATGTAATGTGATTTTGATCAAGTTTTTCCTCGTATTGCAACGCAATATCTAAAACCTGATGGTCATCTCTTATTTTTATCTTGGCATTTCGAATAATTATATCGAAGAATAACTTTTCGTTTTGTGGAATTTTCAAATATTCAATTTTATATATTCCTTTTACACTATTAAAGGTAATCTCACACACACCAACCCACAGGGATTGAAATATTAAGCCTCGAACTTTTTCCCGATTGTAATCGTCAGGGAAGTGGCCAGCTTCAAACAAGATGGTTGGCACGTTTAATACCTGAAAAGTATCCCCAACACAATTAATATTAAAAGAGTCGTCATAAACCCCCACTTGACCCGGAATTTGCCGCTGTAAATGCTCGTTCATGCGGACAATGACGTCCATTGCTTTTTTACGGGTTTCTGTAATTAAGCACGCTTCATCTTGCGCTGGTGACAAAAAAGAAATCGTAGCGGGCTTATTAATCGGACCAGCACTAAAAATGGTGCGCTGCCCATGAAGATTAAAACAAAAATCAGGCTTAAATTCTTCAAAGCACGCTTTAAGCACTTTACTTTCTGGTTGCGTCAAGTTTTGAGCATCCCTATTTAAATCCACTCCGTTTGCGTTTAAACGTGTATAAAGTCTAGAGCCATCAGGACTCAACATAGGGATAATACCTATGGTGCATTTGCTCAAAAGATTTTTAATGGTATCATTTTTTGAGTCAGCTAAAAGATTTAACAAATCAAATACTGCTTTAGTAGTTGTACTTTCATTTCCGTGCATCTGAGACCACATCAAAATCTTTTTTTTTCCAGCGCCGATTTTTATAAAATGGATGTCTTCATTCAGCACGGATTTTCCTAAAACCGTCACATTAAAATATGTACTGTGTTTTTCAAGTAAATTTTTTATATGATCAGCATTAATATAACGGCCATAAAGGGACGGCTCATAATAGTGTTGAAAATCGATTTTAAAATGCGCTTTTGTCATGTGAAATAATTGTGATACAAATGTAAACAATTGATTATTTACATTTGTAAACAATCAAAACAACTGATTTTGTTTACAAAACTATACAATTGAACCAGAAATCAGAAGTAAATTTTTGATTACTATCCAATGCAAATTCCGAAATACAAATCTTGTAGTTATAATTTTATTAATCAGTTGTTTAAGTGTTTAATCATAAAGTAAAGCTTTATGTATAAATAACAATAACGTTAACGCCATAGCTATATAAAGAATCTATTTATTACATTTGTAACGCTAACGCATTCAAATATAAGTTTACAATGATAAACAGTGAAGATTTTGCAAAACGACTTCAAAAAGTCATCGATTATTATGCTGAAACTGCCTCTTCTTTCTCTGATAAAATTGGAGTTCAGCGATCAAGTATTTCGCATATTTTATCTGGTAGAAATAAACCAAGTCTAGATTTTGTTTTGAAAATTCTGGCCACCTATCCCGAAGTTGAACTCTATTGGCTTTTAAACGGGAAAGGTAAATTTCCAACTCAACCGGAAAAAATTGCGATTGAAATAAAAAAAAAATCGGAAGTTCAAGACCCATCATCTGACACTAGAATATCAACTGACATCAAGAGGATTGATAAAATTGTTATTTTTTATGAAGATGGAACATTTAAGGAATTTATTGAAAACTGATTAACTTTTGTCATATATCCGCGCTCATCAACTTTAAAGGATTTCTTTAAAGAATGACTTCTTTTGGTTAGTTTTGCATCTAAATCCTATGAACATGAAATTATCTTTAGTTTTTATTTGCCTACTCCTTTTGACAAGTTGCTATAATAAGGAACGCGAGTGCAAAGATTTTAAAACTGGTACGTTTGAATTTAAGTACACTACAGATGGCGTTGAAAAAACAGGAAGGTTTGTGAGAACAGATAGCACGAACATAGATTATTACGAAAATAAGATCGACACTGCTTCTATCCGATGGATTAACGATTGCGAATTCATAATGAAGCACATCAATCCGAAAAACATGAGTGAAGAAAAAGCGATCCACATGAAGATTCTGACCACTTCTGAAGACTCTTACACTTTTGAATACAGCTTAGCCATTCAGCACGGTGCCCAGCAAAAGCATATAGAGCAAGGTACAGCCACAAAAATAAAATAAGAATATATGTTTATTACTATTAGGTGATATCAATAGAACTGCATTGACGAAGGCTTTATAAGCTTGTTAAAGAAACTGAAAAACTTCCAACCATATCTAATTTAGCAAAAAGAATATTGCACACAAAACGATCATAATACAACAACATTAGATACATTGTTATCTATGGTGTATTATATTTAAATTTTGCTGCTTTTGAATTCTCTGTTTATCTTAAAAAATCATTTTAAACAATAATCCCAAATCTGAAATTGCGTCATAGGTAAGAAAGCTATTGCTTTATTTGAATCAACCCAATGAATCTTTTCTTCATTCTAGTTGTTGTCCATAAATCCCGAAAATCAAATTCATTTTCGATTCATGTTAACACTCAATTTTTTAAATACAGAGTATAATTCAAAGTTCGGCAAGAAATACCAGATTATTTTTTTGTGACATCACGTAATTTCAGATTTCGTCATCTGAAAATTTTCCGTCAATCGATCTCGATTTTGACAAAAATTGCAGCATCTAAAACAATCTCCCCTGCCCATTTTCCTCCAATGGGTCGTCATCTTCAGAGTCTCCTTCGAGATTAGATTCTGGAGTTTTTGAAACTTCATCTTCTGAAATATCATCCTCATCCACAACCTCAATCTCTTCCGCAGAAATTTCTTCTGGAGCTTCGTATGGCAAGGGCTCCAATAAACTGATCTGGTTAACTTTCTCTTTAGTCAATTGATTCCCTAAAGCGTTAATGCCTTTGACACTGATGAATTCTTCCAGATTTACTTCCCAATTTTCTCTTCTGTCTTTGCCACGTTCTTTTGTAAATTCTATTTCGGCCATCGGTTTCCAATCGGTTGAAATAATTTCCAATTGTGACTTTGGATGTTCGGAAATAAAGAGCTCTTCTCTGCCTTCCTGCTCTATGAAAAACCGCTTCACATAATAGCGCTCTTTATCACCATCAAAATAAATGGCAGAAATCGGTTTTTTAGGTATCCATTTTTCCAAAACAATCATATCATCATCAAAACGTGACGTTAATTCTGGCAAAATAGTTTTTACAATGCCCGATTGATTGATGATCAATAATCGGTCTTCACCTCTAAACTCTCCAACCAATTCTCCTCTTCCATCGGCGTTTAATCGTTGTACGGCATCATCAAACCATATTTTACGGGGTTTCAGGGTAGAAATCCCTCGCTCCTTTAGTTCAATTTTTCTAATAGCGTGTTTGGTAACAACATTTCCTTTAGAGTTTCTACCTTTTATATTGATATCTGCGAAGTCAAGATCCCATTTCAGCTTTTTAACACTTCCAACCTGTCTGAGGAAAATTGTGATCACTTCTGCTTCTCCATTGGGATTGGATGAAAAATACCAAACTGTGGAGCCTTTATTATTATTGGTCAAATCATATTCCTTATCGCGCGTTACGCCCATCACCGAAAAACGTTTCACAAAAGAAGACCCTTTGGCACCATCCCGATAGATCATATTATAAATGGTGCGCTTATCTTTTCTATTGAACACTTCAACATTAATGATATTCTTACCGACAAAAGTTTTAGCATCAACCTTAGTGATCATCATCTTACCGTCTCTTGTGAAAACGATAATTTCATCAATATCACTACAATCGCACACATATTCATCTCTTTTGAGTGAAGTCCCGACAAAACCCTCTTCCTTATTCACATAAAGTTTAGTGTTCCTAATCACTACCTTTGATGCATCTACATCATCAAACAACCGGATTTCAGATAAACGTTCCCTCCCCTTACCATAATCGTTTTTAAGTCTTGTGAAATAGGCAATCGCATAGTCTATCAAATGGGCTAAATCATGCTTTACCTGAGCAATTTGTTCTTCAAGAGCATCAATTTTTTGTTGTGCCTTATCAATATCAAATTTGGAGATCCGCTTGATTCTAATTTCTGTCAAACGCTCAATATCCTCAGTGGTAATGGCGCGCTTTAAATGCTTTATATGGGGCTGAAGTCCTAAGTCTATAGCATTTACAACACCTTCCCAAGTTTCTTCTTCTTCAATATCACGATAAATTCTGTTTTCTATAAAAATACGTTCCAAGGATGCAAAATGCCATTGTTCTTCAAACTCATCAAGTTTAAGCTCTAAGTTTTGTTTTAAGAGTTGAACGGTTTTGTCAGTAGAGTGTCGTAACATCTCGGTTACCCCAACAAAAAGCGGTTTGTTATCTTCAATCACACATCCTAATGGCGAAATAGAAACCTCGCAATTTGTAAACGCATATAACGCATCAATAGTTTTATCAGGCGAAATTCCTGAAGGCAAATGCACTAAAATCTCTACTTTAGCGGCTGTATTATCTTCAATTTTTCTGACTTTGATCTTTCCTTTATCATTCGCCTTCAAAATGGAATCTATTAATGACGACGTATTGGTGCTAAATGGAATTTCATTAATGACCAAAGTAGTTTTGTCAAGTTGCGAAATTTTAGCCCTGACACGAACTTTTCCGCCACGTAACCCATCTTTATAATCGGTAATATCAATAATTCCAGCCGTTGGAAAATCGGGATAAATTGTAAATTTATTGCCTTTAAGATGTTTGATTGATGCGTCAATCAACTCAATAAAATTATGCGGTAAAATTTTTGTTGAAAGGCCAACGGCGATTCCCTCACCACCTTGCGCCAATAGTAGAGGAAACATGACGGGAAGGTTGATTGGCTCTTTTCTTCTGCCGTCATAAGATGATTGCCATGCTGTTATTTTTGGATTAAAAACGACATCAATAGCAAATTTTGATAAACGTGCTTCAATATAACGCGATGCAGCCGCACTATCTCCAGTTAAAATATTTCCCCAGTTTCCCTGAGTATCAATTAATAAATCTTTTTGACCAATTTGCACCATGGCATCCGCAATACTAGCATCTCCATGGGGATGGTACTGCATGGTATGTCCAACAATATTGGCCACTTTATTGTAACGTCCGTCATCCAAATCCTTCATAGATTGCATGATGCGACGTTGAACAGGCTTAAATCCATCTTCAATTGCCGGGACGGCACGCTCTAGAATAACATAAGAAGCATAGTCCAAAAACCAGTCTTTGAACATTCCAGAAATTCTCGTAATGGTTTCACCCTTTGAATTTTCCTGAATATTCTCATCTTCATTATATAAGTGATCTTCTTCCAATGTTACGGTATTAATTAATAGGTTTTAAATTATGTTTAACCATTTTACTTAAAGATTGTCTGATGTAACGTCTTTTCTTCTTGGTGACTAGAGTGACATTAAACGTCTCTTTTTTAGTATGCCCTTTAGAATTTTTTATATAAAGCGTCAAGCTTTTATAGACAAAATAATTTTTAAATTTAAAGGCCATCAATCGCGATTTATCAAATTCTAATTGATGCTCTCTGTAGTTAAAATAGTCTGACAACAAAAGTCCTTTATTAATAAGCACCACTTTTTTGCCATCACTATCATATTCAAAATATTTTGAAACAGCATGAACAGAAAAAAACAAGATTAAGAATCCGACGAAAAGAAAAAGAAAAGTCAAAATTGGACTAGGAGTTAAATCACTGAAAGCACTAAACACCGTGGCCATCAAAACAGCCAAAATAATCAGTATAAAATAGACTGATACAATAGTGTTTTTAACCTTCGCATTATTAGTTCTCATGAACCTCCTCCACTATGTCTAATTCTACTTTAAGATTGTCAATAATAAATTCCTGTCTGTCTGGTGTATTTTTGCCCATGTAAAATTCAAGCAAGGCTTCAATGGACATTTCTTTATCTAACATTACAGGATCCAAACGAATACTTTCTCCAATGAAATTGACGAATTCGTCTGGCGAGATTTCACCAAGACCTTTAAATCGAGTGATTTCTGGTTTTGGCTTTAATTTTTCAATGGCATCCCGACGTTCTTGCTCAGAATAACAATAAATGGTTTCTTTTTTATTTCTGACCCTGAATAATGGGGTTTGTAAAATATACAAATGGCCTTCTTTGATTAATTCAGGGAAAAATTGCAAAAAGAACGTAATCAGCAACAAACGGATATGCATCCCATCCACGTCGGCATCGGTGGCAATTACAATATTGTTGTAACGCAAATCTTCAATGGATTCTTCAATATTTAATGCGGCCTGAAGCAAATTAAACTCCTCATTTTCATAAACAATTTTTTTGCTCATGCCATAAGAGTTTAATGGTTTTCCCCTTAAACTAAATACCGCCTGAGTATTCACATCCCTAGATTTAGTTATGCTACCAGACGCAGAATCACCCTCTGTTATGAACAAAGTAGACTCTAAATATCTGTCGTTTTTAATGTCTCCAAAATGCACACGACAATCTCTTAGTTTTTTATTGTGCAAGTTCGATTTTTTAGCACGATCCTTTGCGAGTTTTCTAATGCCTGACAATTCCTTACGCTCCCGTTCTGCCTGAAGGATTTTACGCTGAATTTTATCTGCTGTTTCAGGGTTTTTGTGTAAATAGTTATCTAATTGTGTCTTTACGAAGTCGTTAACAAAAGTTCTTACCGATGGTAAGTCGCCTCCCATATCTGTAGAGCCCAATTTGGTCTTGGTTTGGCTTTCAAAAATAGGCTCCATAACTTTTACGGCAATTGCGGTAACCACAGATTTACGAACGTCTGATGCGTCGTAATTTTTATTATAAAATTCTCTAATAGTTCTAACCAAGGCTTCGCGATATGCCCCTAAATGCGTTCCCCCTTGCGTTGTATTTTGTCCGTTTACAAACGAATAATACTCTTCACTATACTGGGTTTTGCTATGCGTTAAGGCAATCTCAATATCTTCTCCTTTGAGATGTATGACAGGATATGTCCTATCTGATTCACTGATGTTTTCCTCTAGCAAATCTTTCAATCCATTCTCACTATAAAACTTATCGCCGTTGAAAATGATGGTTAAACCTGTGTTGAGATACACATAGTTTTTAAGCATTTTCTCAACATATTCATTGCGATATTTATAATTTTTAAAGATAGCTTCATCCGGAATGAATGACACTTTAGTGCCTTTACGTCTTGATGTATCATCAAGTAACTCCTGATGTGTAAGATTACCTTGAGAAAATTCTGCGGATGCGGACTTATTATCGCGTGTTGATTCTACTCGGAAAAAATTAGACAAAGCATTGACTGCCTTAGTACCCACACCATTGAGACCTACTGATTTTTTGAATGCCCTAGAATCATACTTACCTCCAGTATTCATTTTGGAAACTACATCCACCACTTTGCCAAGAGGAATGCCACGGCCATAATCACGTACAATTACCTTATTGCCCTGAATTGAGATGTCAATGGTTTTTCCCGCTCCCATGACATATTCGTCAATGGAATTATCCAGTACCTCCTTCAAAAGAATATAAATCCCATCATCGGGAGAGGATCCATCGCCAAGCTTGCCTATATACATCCCAGGACGCATACGAATATGCTCTTTCCAATCGAGCGAACGTATATTATCTTCGGTATAGTCGGTTTCTAAAGACATAATTGGGGGAACTAATGATAAATTGCTAATATAACATTTCGCTACAAACCATAAAACCGTTATATGTTAAAGTAATTAACAAAGTTTTTAAGATTTGTAGTCTGAAGTTTGAAGTTAGAAACTAGAGGTTTCTATTTCTAATTAATTAGTTGCTTTTTCCTTTAAATGTAAAATATAAAATAGGAATGATAAGAATTGCCAAGGCAATAATTAACGAGGTATAAAACACAAATTTAAACACGTAAAAAAGCACCACAAAAAAGATAATTGCGGCACCTATCCATAAAATTATTTTCATAAAACTTCACTTTTTATCTGACTTTAAAGATAAGCATAAAATTAATGCTAAAAGAAAAAAATTATTACAGATAAGCCGATTCCGCATTATTTTGAAATTCTTATATATCAATACAAGTGGCGTCACTTCCTGAGACCATTAAGGATTGTAAAATTTACCGTCTATTTACTAATATATTCTAATAGCTGATTTTAATAAAAAATATCATCTAAATTCTAAACATTAAATAAGAAATGCATCACATCACCGTCTTTCACAACGTAATTTTTTCCTTCAACGCGCATTTTTCCGGCTTCTTTTACCTTAGCTTCACTGCCTAAGGTAGAAAAATCCTCGTATGCTATAACTTCTGCCCTTATAAATCCTTTTTCAAAATCCGTATGGATAACACCTGCAGCTTGTGGTGCGGTTGCTCCAACATCAAGGGTCCAAGCGCGTACTTCCTTAACACCTGCTGTAAAATACGTCTGTAGTTTTAAAAGCTTATAAGCTGATCTAATCAATTTGGATGAGCCTGGTTCCTCCAATCCGATATCCTGTAAGAACATTTGACGTTCCTCATAGCTATCCAATTCATTAATATCTGCCTCTGTGCCAACTGCCAATACTAATATTTCGGCATTCTCATCTTTAACTGCTTCTCTCACTTGTTCTACATAAGCGTTACCAGTTGCTGCCGATTCTTCATCTACATTACAAATATACATCACTGGTTTATCTGTAATAAATTGTGATGCAGCTACAAACTCATCATAGTCTTCCTTATCAAACTCCAAAGCTCTAATAGAAGTTCCTGCTTCTAAAGCACTTTTTATTTTCAATAACACAGCTTCTTCTTTCTGTGCTTCTTTGTTTCCAGTTTTGGCCGCGCGTTTTACTTTTTCCAGTTTTTTATCGACCGTTTCCAAATCTTTTAATTGAAGCTCCATATCAATGGTTTCCTTATCTCTAATTGGATTAATGCTACCATCCACATGAATAATATTATCATTGTCAAAACAACGCAATACATGTAAAATGGCATCCGTTTCTCTAATGTTTGCCAAGAATTGATTCCCTAAGCCCTCACCTTTACTTGCGCCTTTTACCAAACCGGCAATATCCACAATCTCTACGGTTGCAGGTTGCACACGCACAGGTTTTACCAAAGTTTCCAAACGTTCCAATCGTGGATCTGGAATATTGACAATTCCAATATTTGGCTCAATGGTGCAAAACGGGAAGTTGGCACTTTGCGCTTTGGCGTTAGATAAACAGTTAAAAAGGGTTGATTTCCCTACATTTGGCAATCCTACAATTCCGGCTTTCATTGAAAAACTTGTATTTGGTTCCCACAACGGCAGGAATTTCATTAAATTAAATCGCATTTTTTTGCGACTGCAAATTTAATCATTTATCTGAATAATTTGCATAAAAAAATCCCAAGCTAAACTTGGGATTTTATCGATATATAATTTGTGTTTAATTAACCTTCAGGATGCATAAAACGTTGTTTTCCTAAAAGTTGATCCTCGGTTTCCATATGTTCATCATCAGGCACGCAACAATCTACGGGACATACTGCAGCACATTGTGGCTCTTCATGAAAGCCTTTACATTCTGTACATTTATCTGGGACAATATAGTAAATCTCATCACTGATAGGCTCTTGAGCCTCGTCAGCATCCACTTCCTTACCATCAGGAAGCACGACTTTACCTTTTAAGCTTGTACCATCTTTATATCTCCAATCGTCTGAACCCTCATAAATTGCAGTGTTTGGGCACTCTGGCTCACAGGCGCCGCAGTTTATACATTCATCTGTTATTATAATTGCCATGGCATCTTAGTCTTTAAAAAAATTAAACTATAGAAAAATGTGAAGAAATTTTATGGTTTTAATAAGATTACCATCTTTTAAAATCCATTTAGAAAAAGTTAAGATTTAAATAAATCTCGTTCATTTCATTTTTCTAACTTTGCGGTGCAAAAATAACGCCAAAACTATTCATAACCAAATACAGAATGGATTTACAACAAAGAATTAACGCTTTTGTAAAACTGGGGGAATTTATTCAGCAATTCTCAACAGAAAGCTTTGAAATAAACGAAATCGTCAGTGCTAACCCTCTATTTTTTGACGGGTTTAAACATCAAATTAAATTGGCGCATGAACACAATGGCTGGTTCACAAAAGAGAATATTTCCTTTTCATTAAACGGATGGTCTAAATCATTGACAGGGCAATCGTTTAAGCAATGGCTAGTAAAGTACCACTTTAAAGACATCTCGCCTAAAAAAGTCGCCATAATTATGGCAGGAAACATTCCTTTGGTAGGTTTTCATGATTTTTTATCTGTTCTAATTTCTGGACATGACGTTGTTGTCAAACAATCTACAAATGACAAACATCTTCTGCCCTATTTAGCTAAATATTTAGAATACGTTGATCCTGGATTCAAAGGAAAAATTACGTTTACTGAAGGAAAGCTTACCGATTTTGATGCAGTAATCGCAACGGGTAGTGACAATACTGCACGATATTTTGAGCATTATTTTAAAGGTAAACCTTCGATCATCAGAAAAAACAGAAACTCAGTAGCCATTTTGACTGGAGAGGAAACAGACGACGAACTGAAATCACTTTCTGAAGATATTTTCAGATACTATGGATTAGGTTGCAGAAACGTTTCTAAGTTATTTGTGCCCAAAGGTTATAATTTTGACGCCTTCTTTAATGGTGTTTATGAATGGCATCCTATCATCAATCAGCATAAATATGCCAACAATTATGATTACAATAAAGCTGTTTACATTATGAGTGAATTTGACTTGTTAGAAAATGGATTTTTAATGATCAAAGAAGATACGAGTTATAGCTCGCCAATTGCCACTTTGTTTTATGAGTATTATAACGACATCGATGCCTTAAAACAGCAGCTTTCAGACAATAAAAATAACATTCAATGCATCGTATCCAAAGGAATTACAGAAGATTACGTTGTTTTCGGTCAGACGCAACATCCTCGACTATGGGACTATGCCGACAATGTTGATACTATTGCGTTTTTGTTAAAAATGTAGTGGATAAATTATCATTTTCTTACCAACATTTACTTTTGAATTTAGCACCTTTGTATCTTTGAAAAAAACCAAGATCAATGAAAATACATAATTTTAGCGCCGGACCTTCAATTTTACCTCAAGAGGTCCTAACACAAGCTTCCGAGGCTGTTATCGATTTTAATAACATGGGATTATCCATATTGGAAATTTCACATCGAAGTAAACACTTTGTGGATGTTATGGAAAATGCAAGAGCTTTAGCTTTGGAGCTGTTGGGTCTTGAAGGGAAAGGTTACAAAGCCTTGTTTTTACAAGGTGGTGCGAGCATGCAGTTTGTCATGGTAGCTCAAAATTTATTGGAAACTCGTGCAGGCTATTTGAATACAGGAACTTGGAGCAGTAATGCTATTAATGAAGCCAAAGTTTATGGTGACATTCAGGAAGTTGCATCTTCAAAAGACGCAGGTTTCAACTACATCCCTAAGGGTTATACTATTCCTGAGAATTACGATTATTTCCACTGTACTTCCAACAATACCATTTTTGGAACACAAATGAAGCAATTTCCAAATTCTCCAATTCCAATGGTTTGTGATATGAGTAGCGATATTTTCTCGCGAGAAATGGATTTCTCCAAATTTGGTCTCATATATGCTGGCGCGCAAAAAAACATGGGTCCTGCAGGAACAACTTTAGTAGTTGTTAAAGAAGATATTTTAGGAAAAGTCTCTGGTAAAATCCCTGGGATCATGAATTATAAAGAACAAATTGATAAAAACAGCATGTTTAATACCCCTCCAGTTTTTGCTGTGTACACGTCAATGCTTACTTTGGAATGGATTAAAAACTTAGGCGGTATTAAAGCTATGGAAAAACTTAACGAAATGAAATCGCGAGTACTTTATTCTGAAGTAGATCTGAATCCTTTATTTAAGGGATATGCTGCTAAGGAAGATCGTTCGATGATGAACGGAACGTTCACTTTGATTAATGATGATTTGAAGGAAACCTTTGAGACTATGTTGAAAGAAGCTGGCATCAGTGGATTAAATGGCCATAGAAGTGTTGGTGGCTATAGAGCGTCAATGTACAATGCCTTACCTTTAGACAGCGTTAAAGCATTGGTGGAAGTCATGAGCGAGTTGGAGGCGAAGGCTTAAAAACTAAGTTTGAAGTCAATAATTGATAATCAACATTAGGTTCTTTTAAAAAGAATATTAGAAATATTAAAATTTCCGTCTTTCGCGGAAAAGACAAATTAACAACGAGATTCCCACTTTTGTGGGAATGAAAAATAAATTTTCATGAAAGTATTAGCAAACGACGGAATTTCACAAAGCGGTATCGATGCTTTAACGGCAGCGGGCATTGAAGTAATAACAACTACAGTTGCACAAGAACAACTGTGTAATTATATTAATGAACACCATATCGATGTTTTGTTGGTACGGAGTGCTACCACGGTAAGAAAAGACCTGATTGACTCTTGTCAAAGCCTTAGGGTAATTGGTCGTGGTGGTGTAGGTATGGACAATATAGACGTTGATTATGCACGTAGCAAAGGCCTACAGGTTATCAACACTCCAGCAGCCTCATCACAATCTGTTGCCGAATTGGTGTTTGCTCATTTATTTGGAGGTGTAAGATTCTTGCACGATGCTAATAGAAATATGCCATTAGATGGCGATTCAAAATTTAACGCACTTAAAAAGAACTATGCCAAAGGCACTGAATTAAGAGGTAAAACCTTAGGGATAGTTGGTTTTGGCCGTATTGGAAGAGAAGTTGCTAAAATTGCACTTGGTGTAGGTATGAAAGTTATGGCCAGCGATATGTTTGTTGATAAAGCAACCATAAAAGTTAATTTTTTCGATGGAAGATTCATTGATTTCGAAATTGAAACTGTGTCCATGGAAGAGATCTATAAGCAATCTGATTTTATCACTTTACATGTACCGGCGCAAGATGGCTATGTCATTGGTGCTAAACAATTTGAACAAATGAAAAATGGTGTGGGCATTGTTAATGCCGCTCGTGGAGGTGTCATTGATGAAGTCGCCTTAGTTATGGCTCTGGAAAGCGGAAAAGTTGCTTTTGCCGGATTGGATACTTTTGAAAGCGAACCAACACCTGCAGTTCAAGTTTTAATGAATGGGCGCATATCCTTAACACCTCATATTGGCGCAGCCACTAATGAAGCACAAGATAGAATTGGAACGGAATTGGCATCGCAACTAGTAAGTTATTTAAATAGCGCACAAATTTAAAAGTTATTAACATAAGTTATATTTAAATGCTTGCAACGACATATGTTGCAAGCATTTTTTGTATTTTGATGCATCAATCTTAAAATCAATTATTTATGTCTGGTATTATGGATATTTTAAATAGCGACCTTGGAAAATCCTTGGTTAGTGGTGTTTCGGCTCAAACCAATCAGCCCCAAGGTAAAACACAAGAAGTATTAAGTATGGCTCTGCCCGTGTTAATGACGGCCATGAAGCGCAACGCCTCTACCCCAGAAGGTGCACAAGGCCTACTAAGCGCCTTAACAGATAAGCACGATGGAAGTATTCTGAGTAATCTTGGCGGATTATTTAGCGGCGGCGTTGATGATAATGTCATGACTGATGGAAGTAAGATCCTTGGCCATGTTCTTGGGGACAAACAAAATAACGTTGAAAACGCAATCAGTCTCAAAACTGGTGTTAATACCAGTTCCGTTGCACAAATCATAAAAGTTGCAGCTCCAATATTAATGGGTCTATTAGGCAATCAAGCCAAACAGCAAAATGTTAGTAGCCCAGGTGGATTAGAAGATTTATTAGGCGGACTTTTAGGTGGAAGTTCTCAGAATAATGAACAAAGCTTTTTAGAATCAATTCTTGATGCTAATAAAGATGGAAGCATTATCGACGATGTTACAGGAATGTTCTCAGGCGGCGACAGAAAGAAAGGCGGAATTGGAGGTCTCATTGGAGGTATGTTTGGAGGAAAAGAATAGGCACTAAAACTTATATTTTTAGGCACTTAAAAGTCATGTTTATATAAACATGACTTTTTTTATTTAACAATTTTGGAATATAACTAGGTCAACAATTTTTTGTAACTTTTAAAGTAAATAAAAATTTCATGAAATCAATTGCGACACTTTTAATTTTAGGACTTTTTGTGGTGTCTTGTAACAGTTCTAAATCCACTGTGAAAAGGGCTTCCAGTAATACTACTGCCGTTCAAGATACGGTCAGAATTGCAAATGATTCTTTGGAATATGAAATCCTTATCATTGAACCAGGTTTCAACTCGTGGCTTGCCTCTACAGCAAAACCAGAAGGATATCACTCACTGGCCTATATGGTGAACCGGAATATACAATACGTTATGGAATGGAATCAACGGGTATTACAACCACAACGCTATAACCCCAATCTCTATGAACTTCAAATAGATTATCAACCCAACGTAGATTACGGTTATGAGGTTAATTACAAGCTCTATAATTACTTCATCTTCTTTCAATTAACCTACAACCAGAGATTAGGACCTTTTGTCCCTCGCATTTAATAGAAATTTGAAGTATCTTCGCACCGCAAATTTGTGTGATGATTAAATTTAAACAAAACTGGCAAATCCAACAGAACTGGCAATTAATTTTTCCAGTACTTGGTATTCTTATTTTAGGTTATTGCTCCTATCGACTCGCTGATGTTATTGTCGGCGATATTAATTTGTTTATGGTTTTAATAGCAACTGTTGTCCTATTTTTTATCCTTTTAAAGGTGATATTATTTCTCTTTAAAAAATTAGAACGCAAATGGATCTTAGATTACAGATGGGAAATGATCCGCGTATTTATTGTTTTTTCGATAACCGGTTCGTCTTCAGTTTTTGTTGGAAAACCCATCATGGCGATGATCGGCATCACAAAAGAAAACTTAAACACCGCCGTTTACTGGACTTTATATATTATCGTAGGCCTTATATTTTATCAAATTTTATTGGTCTTTTTTGGATGGCTATTTGGCCAATTTAAATTCTTTTGGGAGTTTGAAAAGAAAATGATGAGTAGAATCGGTTTCAAGAAGTTTTCGGATCAATGATTTATTTACGACAACATATCGCATTTAAAATATTAACCCTCACTCTAGTGGTTACGCTTTTGTTGCCTTCTGCCGTGAAATTTATGCACATTTTTGAAAAGCATCAGCACGAAGTGTGTTATGGCGAGTCAGATTCTCATTTTCATACTCTCGATATTGATTGTGAATTTTACAAGTTCAAACTAAACGTACCCTTTACCTTTCCTGAAAATGTTACTGTATTAATTGCCTACATTGAAATTAATACTTTAAGAAACAAAGACTATAGCTTCCTTAGCGATTATCAAAGACTTCACTTTTCACTTCGAGGTCCTCCTGCATTTAATTTAATCTAATATTTCCTGAAATCAATTAAGAATCTCTTTCTGAATTATTTCAGATTTCTCTTTCTGAAGAAATTCAGAATTCTCCTTCATTAAATTAATTCAAAACATATTTATGAAATATCTTTTCAATGCATTGCTATTTTTGGCATTTTCATCCATTTACGCACAAAACACATTAAGCGGTAATGTTGTGGAAAAAAATTCAAAAGCACCTATAATTTTTGCGAATATTTATTTGCCACAACTTGAAAAAGGTGCAACGACCGATGATAACGGTCATTATTTACTTTCGAATATTCCAAATGGCACTTATTCCATCGTTGTTTCAATTATTGGTTACGAAACATTTTCTAGGAATGTAAACTTTCCTTTTCCAAATGATTTAAATATAGAACTGATACCATCTGCCATTGAAATGGAAGAAATCATCATATCAACACCGTTTCATAAGCTGCAAAGTGAGAACGTGATGATGGTTGAACGTAAAACTATTGCCAATTTAAAAGCGAAAGGTGCGGTAACATTGGCAGACGGCCTTACGACAATTGCTGGTGTTGAAAGTATTACCACCGGTGTTAGTATCGGAAAACCAGTCATTAGAGGTTTGAGTTCCAATCGCGTTTTAGTTTATACTCAAGGCGTACGATTAGAAAATCAACAATTTGGAGATGAACATGGGCTCGGATTGAGCGATGCCGGAATTGAGAGCGTGGAAGTGATTAAAGGGCCCGCTTCCCTACTCTATGGAAGTGATGCGCTCGGTGGTGTACTATATTTAAATCCTGAAAGATTCGCCCAAATAAACACGGATAAAGCAGATGCCAGCTACAATTATTTTAGCAGTACGCAAGGCTTCAGTACGGATGCGGGATACAAAGCTTCCGGAGACCATTTTAAATTATTATTCAGAGGAAGTCTTGCAGAGCACGCCGATTATAACACTGCCGATTACAGAGTGACCAACACGCGATTTAGAGAACAAGATTTTAAAACAGGTTTAGGTTATCAGAAATCGAATTTTAAAACTGAAGTGCGCTACAACGTCAATAATTCTAAGCTAGGAATTCCTTACCAGCTGGGAGAACAGACCACAAAAAGAACACCTTTACTGCCTTTTCAGGAAATCACAAATCATGTGTTGAGTTCAAAATCTACGGTCTTTTTCAATAACTCGAGTTTGGAGGTTAATTTGGGGTTGCTTTATAACGACCGGAAAGAATTTGAAGACCATCATCATGACGACCATGACGATCATGAAGATCAAGACGATGAAAATCATGAAGCTTTGGAAGCAGCACTGCACATGAAATTAAAAACCTTTAATTACGATGTCAAATACAATTTGCCAACTCTGGGTAAATTTGAAACAATTGTGGGTGTTCAGGGCATGACCCAAAGTAATGCCAATTATGGGGAGGAACAACTAATTCCGGATGCTACAACCAACGATATTGGTTTTTTGGCAACATCACACATCCATTTTGAAAATTCCGACATTCAAATTGGAGCACGGTTTGATCACAGAGCTATTGACGTGATATCTGGTTTAACTAAAGATTTTTCAAGCTTTAATGGAGCGGTTGGATATAAAACCAAGTTTGCTGAAAAAATTACGACAAGGCTTAATTTTGCTTCAGGATATAGAGCTCCAAATTTGGCTGAACTTACTTCTGATGGCACTCATGAAGGCACTAACCGTTATGAGATAGGAAATGAAAAACTAAAAAATGAGCAGAATTTCCAAGCCGATTTAGCTTTAGAATATAAAAACGAGCATGTTGAAGTTTTCGCCAATGCTTTCTATAATAAAGTGAATAATTATATTTTTATTTCCCCAACCGGAGAGCTTATTGAAAACACACCTGTTTATAATTATTTACAAGAAGATGCCTATCTATATGGCGGGGAAATCGGATTGCATATTCACCCGCATCCTTTAGATTGGTTACACCTTGAAAGTAGTTTTGAGACAGTAACGGGAAAGCAAAAAAACAATAACTATTTGCCACTTATTCCTTCGAATTCTTTATCCAATACTTTGAGAGTTGAATTCGACTCTAAATCTGTACAGAAAATCTACGCTTTTGTGCGACTCAATACCAATTTCAAACAGTCGAACATCAGTCCTTTTGAAACACCAACCAATGGCTACAGTCTTTTAGGCGCTGGTTTTGGAGGCACTGTAACTCTCTTTAAAAATGATTTAGACATTAGAGTTTCGGGAAATAATTTAACAGATAAAAGGTATATCAATCACTTGTCGCGTTTAAAATCAGAGGGCATCTACAATATCGGTCGAAATATTAATGTAGGATTAACCTATAACTTATAATTTTTTAATACCGCTCAGATAGTAAAACCAAAAAGTTTAGTAACTATAAAATTAAAAATCCCTTTCACAAGCTGAAAGGGATTTTTTTATTTTACCTTTAGTTCTATTAGTTTCGGCTTCTTACTGAATACATAAGTATAAAACCACATGATTGTAAAGGACGGAATAATATCAAAGCCCGGTAATATTTCCTCAACAAAAGAAAATATCCCTGCTACCTTACCCTTTCTGCCCGCGTACATCTTAGACATTAAAAGTCCTGAAACAGGTGCCCAAATAATATCAATAAAAGTAATCATTCCTACAAAGTCAAGGACGATGCCCAGAACTAACTTTTTATTTTTGCTTAAGTTTTCTAACTTCATTCTGTTTAGATCAATTTAGATTAATTCAACTTATTATAGCAAAAAATATACCAAAATAGTTTAGGAAAACTTATTACTGATCAGTTTTAGAAACTCATTTCGAGTTTCATTTTGTTCAAATTGTCCTCTAAATCCTGAAGTGGTCGTCACTGAATTTTGTTTTTGCACCCCGCGCATCATCATGCACATATGTGAAGCTTCAATAACAACAGCAACTCCTTGAGGTTGAAGCGTATTATTGATACAATCCAAAATCTGTTTTGTTAAACGTTCTTGAACTTGCAAACGTCTCGCAAATATATCAACAATCCTTGGTAATTTACTCAATCCGACAATTTGTCCATTGGGGATATAGGCAATATGTGCCTTTCCAAAAAACGGCAAGATATGATGCTCGCAAAGGGAATAAACCTCAATATCCTTCACAATTACCATTTCATTATAGGACTCCTTAAACATGGCACTTTTTAATACTTCCGCGGCATCTTGATGATAGCCTTGCGTCAAAAACTGCATCGCTTTTGATGCACGTTCTGGGGTTTTCAATAACCCTTCCCTATTAACATCCTCGCCAAGATCTTGAATAATGTGCTTATATCTTTCTTTAATGTCATCCGTGACTTTATTGTCATATTCTTCAAAATGTTCGTAAGGCATCATTTTAAATTTAAGTTCCTATAAAAATACAGCATAAAAATCAAAATTAAACCATAAACTAAATTTTCCCGTCGTTTCGTGTTCTAAATATTTAAAAACACATTCAAGTTTTTCTGCGAAGTAATGTAATAAAACCAGCTGTTGTTTTTAGTAAATCCTTAATGCGGTAAAAATTGATTGACGCAATTCAGGAAATTTAGGGAAGCAAGTTTTCAATAATATATTCATTGTTCTCACTTAACTTTCAATGAGAGAATTTCAGTTATTTCTGTGGTCCTAAATAGAGTTTCCTTGGCTGCGCAGGAATTTGCATTTCATAATTGTAGAACAACAAACAAAATGCTAACTTGCTGTCATTATTAGATCTATGATAAAAGCAACCAATATTCACAAATATTACACTGATCTTCACGTATTAAAAGGTGTCGATCTTAAAATACAAAAGGGCGAAATTGTGTCCATAGTAGGTGCTTCAGGCGCCGGAAAGACTACATTATTGCATATTTTAGGTACTTTAGACAGGGCCTCAGCAAAGGAACAGAGCACATTGCATATTAATGATATTGATATCATGAATCTGACAGATAAAAATCTGGCAAAATTCAGAAACGAGCATATTGGTTTTATTTTCCAATTTCATCAATTATTACCTGAGTTTACCGCATTGGAGAATGTATGCCTTCCTGCCTTTATAAAGAACACCTCTAAAAACGATGCCGAAATACGTGCTAAAGAGCTATTGGACTTCTTAGGATTAAGCCATAGATACCATCATAAACCTGGAGAATTATCAGGTGGCGAACAACAACGTGTAGCAGTCGCTAGAGCCTTGATCAATAATCCGGAATTAATTTTTGCTGACGAACCGTCAGGGAACCTAGATAGCGAAAGTGCTGAAAACCTTCATAATCTGTTCTTTAAACTGCGCGACGAGTTTGGCCAAACCTTTGTCATTGTAACGCACAACGAAGAATTGGCAGATATGGCTGATCGCAAATTAGTTATGGTAGATGGGAAAATTGTTTAGAGTTTTATTTCATAATAGGAATAAGATCTACAACGGTATCAATTAAGTTGCTAATTGCACCTCCTAATTTATGGCCTCCTTTATAGAGCGACACATGGCCTAAAACATTGTCGAAATTTGTTATTGAATTATTTACAACGTTTAATGTTGAATCTAGAATATCATTAGTATCATCCATTGTTTGAGTTTTTACGGTTTTCTTGAAATTGCTTTAAATCAGTGATGGCATCTTTACCGAGTTTCGTCCCGACGCCAATGGCAAAAAGAGCAACTGCTGATTTTAATCCGAATTTTATAAGAGATTTCATTTGAGTTAAATTTTAATTTAATGGTCCAATTTAACCAATTTATCGCATACCTGATACTTAAATCTGCTTTGAGGTTAAAATAATTGTAATCGCGTTAAACAGATTTTCGCTCTCTGACAAAATTTATTTCATTAATACATTTATGGCAAAAAAATTGCTACATAATAAAAACATTTATTCCTAAAAATTTAATTTGCAAAAAACATTGAAAAATCATGAGCTCAAAGAGTTTCTAGAAGCCAAAGTTGAACAGTATAACCATCCAAGTTTTATTGGAAGTGATCCTATTCAAATCCCCCATCAATTTTCTAAAAAGGAAGATATTGAGATTGCTGGATTTTTAACCGCCACCATTTCTTGGGGAAATCGCAAGAGCATCATTACCAACGCCAATAAAATGATGGTCATGTTAGATCACTCTCCTTTTGATTTTGTGAAAAATTATGAACCATCCGATTTAGAAAAACTTCGATCTTTTGTTCATAGAACCTTCAATGACGATGATTTTATACAGTTCATAAAAAGCTTAAATCATATTTATAAAAATCACAATGGATTGGAAGCATTATTTTCAAAACATTCCGAAGAATATTCAACCCAAGGAGCCATTCATCAATTTAAAAATCATTTTTTTGAAATTGACCACCTGCGAAGAACCCAAAAGCACGTGAGCGATCCTTTAAAAAACTCGGCCGCCAAACGCATCAATATGTTTTTAAGATGGATGGTTAGGACTGATAACAATGGTGTTGATTTCGGCATTTGGAAAAAGCTCTCTCCTGCACAATTGTCCTGTCCGCTTGATGTACATTCCGGAAATGTAGCGCGTTCATTAGGTTTGCTGCAACGAAAACAAAACGATGCAAAAGCTTTAAATGAACTTGACATTGCCTTACGGAAATTAGATAAAAACGATCCAGTGAAATACGATTTTGCGTTATTTGGTTTAGGAGTTTTTGAGGATTTTTCAAAATTATAAACTTTGATTTTTTTTTAGATTCAAGTCAACTCACTAAAACTATTGCGGAACTACAATTTTCCGCTAACGAAATACAGCACCTCGGAGTAGGAAGTCCAAATGAATAGTTTGACATACTTCCAGAAGATGGTTAGATCGATATCACTAATCTTGTAACTAAAGTCTGTGAAGTCCCAGTTACATTACTTTCTTGTTGAAAATAGTAATTAATTCAAGTCACGTCAGGGAGTTCTATTTCAAAAAATGGTCAAGAAACATTTCCTTCTGCGGATAAACCATTTTAAGTGACGGAAGGATTTTTTATCAACGGAGGTGAGCGATTGGATGACCCTTTTATTAACAATCTTATAATTAAAATTTTGAACGTCATTTTTTAGCTGGCGTTCCACTATACCTAAAGAAAACAGAAAACTAACTTCTGGTATTGGCTTAAGTATCAAAAAGAGGTAGGTCAGTAAACCCGGGGGAGATGTCAGTTAAACTTCCGAATTAGGCAAAGGAAGCGTGTTCACATTTACTATAACATAATAAAAAACTAAATCCTTATTGATTAGATGATTTTATAAATAGTTTTGTTTTTTTATCTTTCAACTTAATTTTGAAAATAGCTTCCAAAAAAACATCTTATCTTTAAAAGCTTAAAACTCTAACTACATGAAAAATTTATTTTTACTATTTGCCGCTCTTTCCACAGGCATACTCTTTTCCCAAGTCAAAAAAATCCCTTTGGATACGATGGTTGTTACCAATCACTCTGTAGCTATTAATGGTCAAAATCTCTCTTTCGAAGCCATTGCAGGAACGCAACCGGTATGGAATGCTAAAGGCGAACCTATTGCTACCTTATTTTATACCTATTACAAAAAGAGTAATAGCGACAAAGAAAAGCGACCGATTGTTTTTTCATTTAATGGTGGCCCAGGCTCTGCATCAGCCTGGATGCACATTGCTTATACAGGTCCTGTAATTTTAAACATTGACGATGAAGGATATCCTGTACAACCTTATGGTGTTAAACCTAATCCACATTCTATTTTAGATGTTGCTGATATTGTTTTTATTGATCCTGTTAATACGGGCTATTCAAGAATGGTAGAAGATAAAGATGGAAAATTGCCAGATAGAAAAACGTTTTTTGGAATCAATGCTGATATTAAATACTTGGCAGAATGGATGAACACTTTTGTCTCTCGGAAAAACCGATGGGAATCTCCAAAATATTTAATTGGCGAGAGCTATGGCGGTCCAAGAGTTATGGGGCTATCCAAAGAATTACAAAACAATCAATGGATGTATTTAAACGGTGTGATTTTAGTATCCCCTGCCGATTATAAAATATATTCTACTGATCAGCCCATTTATTCTGCATTGAATTTACCATATTTTGCTGCCGCAGCCTGGCATCAGAAAGCACTTTCTCCGGCATTACAGCAAAAAGATTTACTGGATATATTACCTGAGGTTGAAACTTATACCATTAATAAATTGATGCCAGCCATCGCAAAAGGAGGTTTTATTTCTGAAGAAGAACGGAATCAGGTAGCCGAAAAGATGAGTCTCTACTCAGGATTGGACAAATCTGCAATAATTGATCATAATTTGAATGTACCTCCAAGTTTTTTCTGGAAAGAATTATTACGTGATAAAGGTTACACTATCGGAAGATTAGATTCACGATATTTAGGTATAGACAAAATGAACGCTGGAGATTCTCCAGATTATAATGCTGAATTAACTTCTTGGCTGCACTCCTTTACCCCTGCCATCAATTACTACCTCCGTGAAGAGCTCAAATTTAAAACGGACATTAAATATAATATGTTTGGCGATGTACATCCTTGGGACAGACAGTATGATACCACCAGAGACGGATTACGTCAGGCTATGGCTCAAAATCCGTACCTGAAAGTTTTAGTTCAATCGGGTTATTACGACGGCGCAACCACATATTTCGCTGCAAAATATACAGTAGGTCAAATGGATCCGAGTGGTCGCATGAAAGACCGCGTATCATTTAAAGGTTATAAAAGCGGTCATATGATGTATTTGAGAAAAGAGGACTTAAAGACTGCAACCGAAGACATACGGCAGTTTATCAAAGACTCTGCTCCTCAAGGAAATGCTGCAAAATATTAAACAAAAGGAAAACCTGATAAAATAAACTATCAGGTTTTTTTTAACTTAAAAAATTTAAACGTGTTTTTCGAAGCATCATTTTTACCATATATTATTTCAATAAGATGTCAAAACCCTTAATAAGCATTCTAACACCTTTTAAAAACAGCGCACAGTTTTTATCAGAATGTCTGGATTCTATAATAAACCAGACTTATCAAGATTGGGAATTGCTTATAGTGGATGACCACTCTTCAGATAACAGTTATGAACTCGTAGCAACATTTGCTCAACAAGATAATCGTATCAAATTATGTAAAAATTCTGGACAGGGCATTATTGATGCTTTAAAAATTGCCTTTTCGTCCAGTTCGGGGCAATTTATAACACGAATGGATAGCGATGACATAATGACTTCAAATAAGTTGGAAGTCATGGCGAATGCTTTAGTAGCTTATGGAAAAGGGCATATTGCTCTGGGCTTGGTCAACTATTTTATTGAGGACACACTAGGCGAAGGATATTCCAATTATGCCAAATGGCTTAACGAATTAACCGAAACAGGTGTTAACTATACCGAAATCTATAAAGAATGTGTTATCCCATCCCCATGTTGGATGGTATATCGTGATGACTTGATTGCCTGTGGTGCTTTTGACAGCAACACTTATCCAGAAGACTATGACTTGGCTTTCAGATTTTACAAACAAGGCTTAGAGTGCATTCCATCCAAACATGTACTCCACCATTGGAGAGATTACGCCACACGAACTTCAAGAACTGATGAAAATTACGCTGATAATCGTTTTATAAATTTAAAAATGGATTATTTCTTGGAACTTGATCGAGATAACAGTCGGCCATTAGTCCTTTGGGGCGCCGGTTTCAAGGGAAAATTATGTACGAAACTATTGAAGAAGAACAATATGCCGTTTATATGGATTTGCAATAATCCGAAGAAAATCGGTAAATATATTTACGGCGTTCAACTGCATGCAACTACAACTTTAAATGCGTTACACCGACCTCAGGTAATTATAACAGTGGCAAATAAAACTTCCCAAAAACGAATCACAACCATTTTAGAAGATCATCAATTAATGAAAGCACAAGATTATTTCTTCTTTTGTTAGTATTCTCTATTTACAAACGATTAATCTCTCAAAACCAGAATTCGCTAATCATCTTGGATTTCTTATATTTGACCCTCCTGTTCGATCTCTAAAACCATAAAAAAGGAATGCAGTTTAAACACCCCGAAATTCTTTATGCCCTACTGCTGCTCATTATTCCAATAATTGTTCATTTATTTCAATTACGGCGCTTCGAAAAGGTCGCATTCACAAATGTCCAGTTTCTTAAGAATATCACTTTACAAACACGGAAAAGTTCACAGATCAAAAAATGGCTGACCTTATTTACCCGTTTGTTAATTTTAGCGTCCATAATCATCGCTTTCGCACAACCCTTTCAGGCTAATACTAAAAGTTTTAATACCAAAAGCGAGACGGTAATCTATTTGGACAATTCCTTTAGTATGCAAGCCAAAGGAGCTAATGGAACTTTATTAAATACCGCAATTCAAGACTTAATTGAACATGTGGATGAAAATGAAACGCTGCACATTTTTACCAACGATTTTAACTTTCCAAATACAAGCATCAAAGCCATTAAAAACGATTTGATCCGACTGTCTTATTCTTCAAATCAGTTAGATTATGATGCCGTTGTTTTAAAAGGAAAAAAAGCATTTTCAAAAGACAAAGGCAGTATCAAAAATCTAATTATGATTTCTGACTTTCAACAAAAAGACGTTGTTTTTGATCTTAAAAAGGATAGTCTTGTTAATTACAGATTGGTACAATTGCAGTCAAAAAATATAAGTAATGTCAGCATTGATTCATTGTATATTTCTAAAACTAATGTAGAAACCTTAGAGTTAACGATCGATCTAAGCAACCAAGGTAATTCAATAGAAGCATTGTCTGTATCATTATTTGAAGATGATCAACTCATGGCCAAAAGTGCCGTAGCGATTGACAATAAAGCTGAAACTATTTTCACGATTCCCAGCGATAAACCTTTTAAAGGAAAGATTACAATTGATGACCCTATCTTGCAATATGACAATGCGTTATATTTTAACATAGACGAAAAAAAACATATTAAAATTTTGGTTATTAATGAGGCAAATGCCGAATTTTTACAAAAACTTTATACCGCTGACGAATTTGATCTGAAGATTATTGATCTTAAGGAATTAAATTACAATAACATTATAGATCAGAATCTAATTGTCCTAAATGAGTTAAAAAACATTCCGAATGCTTTGATTACTTCTTTAAAATCCTTTTCAGATGATGGCGGAAGCATCTTAATCATTCCTTCGAGTGAATCTGAATTAAACACCTATAATCAAGTACTTAATAATTTCTATTTACCCAATTTTTCTTCTAAGACATCATCAGAAAAGCTAATTACAAAAATCAATTTCTCACATCCTCTGCTGATCAATGTATTCGATAAAAAAGTGGATAATTTCCAATATCCAAAGGTAAATTCGTTTTACCATTTATCGCACACGGCTGGTGGAAACATCTTAAGTTTTGAAGATAATGCAGCCTTCTTAACCCAAGCCAATAATGTCTATGCTTTTACGGCAGCTTTGGATGAAGGGAATTCAAATTTTAAAAACTCGCCCCTAATTGTGCCTGTCCTTTACAATATCGGGAAACAAAGTTTAAAATTACCTCGTTTATATTACACCGTTGGCACGAAAAACACTATTGACATCAGTACTACTCTGCTTCAAGATGATATTTTAAAACTGAGCAAAGCAGAAACTTCGGTTATACCCATGCAGCAAACATACAGTCATATAGTCCAATTAATTACCGATGATTATCCCGAAACAGCAGGAATTTTTGAAGTAAAAAATAAAGATAAGACCATTCAACACCTCAGTTATAATTATGACCGAAAAGAAAGTCTGCTTAATTATATGAATCTCTCACAAGTACCAAATAGCATAAAAAACAGTTCTGTCGCTTCTGCCGTTGAGGCCATAAAAAGTACCACAAATGTGAATGAGCTATGGAAATGGTTTGTTATTTTTGCAATAGCTTTTTTAATTATTGAAATGCTCATCTTAAAATTTCTTAAATGAACTTACTGATAAAATCTGCCACTATTGTAGATCCTAAAAGCGACTTCCACAATGAAACCTGCGATATCCTCATAGAAAAAGGTGTCATTACACAAATTTCAAAGCAGATTAAAAACGATTCCAAAATCAAGGAAATCTCTTTAAACAATTTGCATGTTTCCCAGGGTTGGTTTGATAGCAGTGTGAGTTTTGGAGAACCTGGCTATGAAGAACGCGAAACAGTTTTAAATGGACTAGAAACAGCAGCACGTTCTGGTTTTACGGATGTTGCTTTAAATTCAAACACAAACCCCGTTATTGATAGTTATGCCGACATTTCGTTCTTAAAAAGTAAAGCTCAGGGTAATCCTGTTAATTTATATCCTATTGGTGCGTTGACAAAAAATAGTGAAGGCGAAGATTTGGCTGAACTATATGACATGAAAAACGCGGGCGCCATCGCCTATTACGATTACCAAAAACCCATTAAAAATCCGAATTTAATGAAACTGGCATTGCAATACGCCAGTAATTTTGGAGGTTTAATTTATTCTTTTCCGCAAGAATCTAAAATTTCCGGACTGGGTGTCGTGAATGAAAACATTATGAGCACCTCCTTAGGACTCAAAGGAAACCCGACCCTTGCTGAAGAATTACAGATTGCTCGCGATTTGTTTTTATTGGAATATACCGATGGGAAATTGCACATTCCAACTATTTCTTCTGCCAAATCTGTAGAGTTGATTAGAAATGCGAAAGCTAAAAAACTGGATGTCAGTTGTAGTGTAGCAATTCATAATTTGACATTGACAGATGATGTATTACCAACTTTTGATACGCGGTTTAAAGTCTTGCCACCATTAAGAACTCAGTCCGATTGTGACGCTCTCATAGATGGCCTCAAAGATGGCACTATCGATATGGTAACCAGTGACCACAACCCTATTGATATTGAACACAAAAAAATAGAATTTGATTACGCAATGTATGGCACTATAGGCCTGGAATCCGCGTTTGGTGCTTTAAACACGGTGTTTACCATAAAGAAAACAATCGATTTATTGACTAGAGGCAAAGAACGATTCGGAATTGAACCAACCATTATTGCAGTTGGTAATCATGCGAAACTGACCTTGTTCAATCCGAACCAAAATTACACATTCAAGAAGGACATGATTCTTTCTACCTCAAAAAACGCCATCTTTGAAGATTACCAGTTAAAAGGTAAGGTTTACGGTATTTTTGCCAATGATCAACTGGTTTTAAATTAATATGCAGGACTCCACGATTAAACAAGGTAAGAAATTGGCCATCATTAGTTATATAACTTTTGTAGGACTAATTATAGCCATCATCATGAATCTAGAAAAACGAAATCCTTTTACTTTATTCCACATTAGACAGATGTTTGGTTTGATGATCATGCTGATTTTTTCAAATTTGGTTGAACAACATGTCAACAGTCTTTTAGGAACTGCCTTTTGGATCATATCGTTTGCAGGATGGATATTAGCGATTTATTCTGCTATAAAGGAATCATATAAACCCATTCCCGTTTTTGGCGAAAAATTCCAAGAATGGTTTAAAAATATAAATTAGTAATGTCTGAACTTTCTTTACATCATATCACAAGACCTTCAAGTTTAAAGGAAAATGCCCCTGCACTCATAATGTTCCATGGTTATGGAAGCGATGAAAATGATCTTTTCGGCTTTGCTTCTGAATTGCCAGAGGAATTATTCATTATTTCAGCAAGAGCACCCTACCCAATGCAACCCTATGGAAATGCTTGGTATGCCATTAATTTTGATGCAGAAATGAATAAGTGGAATGACAATGAACAAGCTTTAAAATCACGAGACCTGATTGCTAAATTTATTGATGAAGTCAAAGAAACTTATGCCATTAATAAAGATAACGTATCGCTTTTAGGCTTTAGTCAAGGCACAATTTTGTGTTATGCTGTGGCATTAACCTATCCCGAAAAAGTTAAAAACATCATTGCGTTAAGCGGTTATATCAGCCCTGAAATGCTTCCAGACGATCTCGAAACCAAAGACTATTCTCGCTTGGCTTTTTATTCTTCACATGGCAGTGTAGATCAGGTTATTCCTGTAGAATGGGCAAGAAAAGTACCGCAGTTTTTAAATGGATTATTCATTAAAAACACCTACAAAGAATTCCCTACGGGACACGGCGTTGCACCCGAAAATTTTTATGAATTTAGAAGTTGGTTGAGTAAGCGATTGGAGAAGTAAAACTTCGAATTACTATTTAAAATTCAAAAGTTTCTGTTTTAATTTGAGGAGTTTGGAAGTTTAGGAGATGAACAGTTTAGGTGTTAAGGTGTTAAGGTGTTTAGGAGTTTAGTTTTATACTTGAAAATAATCTGTGTTATGTGCTCAAAACAGGAGTCAACTGTCCGTTTTTTCAATTTAAAGTGTGGCATTTGATTCTCAAATTGAATTTTTTATAAAAGCATAAAATTATGACTCTGCGAAAATCCTTACTATCTGATCGCCGTCATCCAGATCTGACAGAAAATAAATCTCTAGTTTGAATCGCGTGTTGGGAATTCGAAACTCTTCAATAGCTGACTCTCGTCTTCAACTTCAACTTCAACTTCAGTTTCAATTTCAACTTCAAATTCAATTTCAATTCCACTCCCTACTCCACCTCAAGCTGGTTCCTCAACTCGGTCAATTCCTTATTTAATTGATTTATAGAATCTTTCAGGACCTTCTCTCTTTCTATATGTTTCGTCATTTTCACTTGATAAGATTCAAAGATGTTCTTTGAATTCACATATTGAAATACGATTAGCAAAAACGCAAAGACAAATGCGTACATGAAGAGTTTTCCTTTCATAATATTTTAAATGTTTATTACTAAATTATCATACGCCAAAAAGACATTTTCAGGAAGCTTCTTTTCCACTTCCTCATGAAATCCTAGCATATGGCTGATATGCGTCAAATATGCACGTTCTGGTTTTACTTGATTGATCAGTTCAAGTGCCTCTTTGAGATTGAAATGCGAAACATGCTCTGTTTCTCTTAATGCATTCACTACAAGCACTTTTACGCCTTTCAATTTTTTAATTTCAGAATTTTTAATCGTTTTCATATCTGTTAAATAGGCAAACTCCCCAAATCTGAAACCAAAAACTTGTAATTTATAGTGCAACCCATTGATAGGTATGACTTCCAATTTCCCTAGTCTAAAAGGTTTGTTTTCAATTATAATAGGCATTACCCCAGGAGCTCCTGCATATTTATTTTCGGTTTCGAAGATATAATCAAATCGCTGCTTAAGGGCTTTTAAAACCCGCCGATGGGCATAGATAGGAATATCGCCCTGCTTAAAATAAAACGGCCTAATATCATCCAACCCAGCGGTGTGATCAGAATGTTCATGAGTAAAAACAACGCCATCTAGTTTGGTGCATTTGGCACGAAGCATCTGCTGCCTAAAATCTGGACCACAATCTACAACATAAGTATAATCATTCCATTCTACCAAGACTGAAACGCGAAGGCGTTTATCTCTTGAATCCTCACTTAAACATACGGGATGAGTGCTTCCTATGACTGGAATTCCTTGAGATGTACCTGTTCCTAAAAATGTGATTTTCAAAGGTGTCTTGTTTAGAACAAAAGTAGGTTTAATTTTTTGTTTGAGATAGCAATTAGGTACCTTTGTCGATTACAAAACTCAATCTACAACATGGAGATTACCTTAAAAGGCGACAGAGAATTTGAAGAAATTCCGTCATTAAAGACTAAAGCTCTTCGTATTAATCTTAACGAGAATATTTACGGAACCTTTGCTGAAATTGGTGCTGGTCAAGAGACTGTAAGACAGTTTTTTAGGGCTGGCGGAAGTTCAGGAACTATCGCTAAGGCCATGTCTGCATATGACAAAGATTTTAGTGATGCCATTTATGGCATTGAAGAAGATGGTCGCTATGTGACCGAAGCACGTTTACGAAAAATGTTGTCTCATGAAATCAACTTAATTGAAGAACGGCTTTCAAGAGATAAGCATCCCAATAAAATGTTTTTTTCTTATGCTAATACAGTAACCACGATTGATTTTGCAAAGCAATATAAAGGCCATGGTTGGGTAGGCATTAGATATCAAATCGATCATGAAAAACCTTATAACGAAATTATTCTTCATTTGCGTTTTAGGGAAAATGATGCACGTTTACAACAAGAAACACTTGGCATTTTAGGAACCAATCTTATCTATGGTGCTTATTACAAATATAATGAGCCTAAAAAGCTTTTACGTTATTTATATGATCATTTAGATCAGGATCAAATTGAAATTGATACAATTAACTTTTCAGGACCCATATTTGAAAACGTTGACAATCGTTTGATGAGTTTGCAACTGGTTAAAAACAACATGACCGATGCTGTTATGTTTGCGCCTGATGGGAATAATGTGCTCCCTGCAAAAATACTTTATAAGAAAAACATTTTGGCTTTACGCGGCAGTTTCAGACCGGTAACCAAGGTAAATATTGACATGTTTGAGAAATCCTATGACATGTTTATCAAAGAAAACAAGGTGGATCCTGAAAATACCCAAGTTGTTTTTGAGATCACACTCTCCAATTTAAGGGCTGAAGGCGAAATTGATGAGCAGGATTTTATGGACAGAGCAAAACTGCTTTGTTCTTTGGGGCATACCGTTTTAATTTCCAATTTTCAGGAGTATTATAAACTGGTCGAATATTTCTCCCAATATTCTAAAAACAGAATGGGATTGTCGATGGGTGTCAATAATTTAGTGGATATTTTTGATGAAAAATATTACCGCCATTTAAGCGGTGGCATTTTGGAAGCTTTTGGAAAATTGTTTTTTAAGAATTTACGAGTGTATCTGTATCCTATGGTTAACGAGAGTGGTTCTTTGACCGACAGCGAGAATTTAAAAGTACATCCACGTATGAAGGAATTATATAAATTCTTTAAGTACAACGGAAAAGTAGTGGATATTACAGATTACGATCCATCCATCCTTACAATATTTTCAAGATCAGTTCTCAAATCCATTTCTGATGGTGATGAAGGTTGGGAAGATATGTTGCCTTCAGGGGTTTCAAAAATCATCAAAGAAAAAAGCCTTTTTGGTTACGAAGCGGAAGAAGTTTTACGCAATGAATAAAAGAAAGACCTTAGTTTAAATTGCTAAGGTCTTTTTTTTTCTATTTTTATTATCATATACTACTCCAAGATTTGCTCAGCGTGTATCTTAGCTTTTACGTTATCGATCACTTTTTCAATGACCCCATTTTCATCAATCACAAAGGTCACCCGATGAATTCCATCAAAAGTGCGTCCCATGAATTTCTTTTCGCCCCATACACCAAAGGCCTTAATAACTTCTTTATCTTCATCGGCCAATAAGGGATATGGAAATTTATATTTTTCTTTAAAATTCGATTGTCGCTTGGCACTATCTGCGCTAACGCCTAATATCTCATAACCTTTATCCTTTAAATCAGCGTAATTGTCTCTAAGATTACAAGCTTCTGTTGTACAGGTCGGCGTGCTGGCTTTCGGATAGAAGAAAATTACTAACTTTTTTCCTTTATAATCTGACAATGAAATAGTATTTCCCTGTTCGTCTTTCGCTGAAAAATCTGGAGCTTTGTCTCCCGCTTTTAATTTGGTCATAACTGATTTAAATTTGATATTTGTAAAAATACAACTTATGACCAAACAAGAAAAGGTAGATTTTGTTATAAATACGTTAAACCAACTGTATCCAACAATTAGCGTACCGCTCGACCATAAAGATCCTTATACACTTTTAATTGCCGTTTTGCTGTCTGCACAATGTACAGATGTCCGCGTAAACCAAATCACGCCGCTTCTTTTTGCAAAAGCTGACAATCCCTATGATATGATCAAACTCTCGGTGGACGAGATTCGAGATATTATAAGACCTGTCGGTTTATCGCCAATGAAAAGTAAAGGCATACATGGATTGTCGCACATTTTGATCGATAAACATAACGGACAAGTTCCTCATACCTATGAAGACTTGGAGGAATTACCTGCTGTTGGACACAAAACAGCGGCGGTTGTGATGTCTCAAGCCTTCGGAATTCAGGCTTTTCCAGTGGATACGCATATCCACAGATTAATGTACCGCTGGAATTTGACCAACGGAAAAAATGTTGTTCAAACAGAAAGAGATGCAAAACGGCTTTTTCCTGAAGCAACTTGGAACGAACTGCATTTACGGATTATATGGTATGGAAGGGAATATTCTCCTGCTCGAGGGTGGGATTTAGAGAAAGATATTATTACTAAAACTATTGGCAGGGCAAGTGTATTGAAAGAATACTATGGTAAGAAAAAACGACCTAAAATCTAAAATGAAATGAGCGTCACTGAGACGAAAGTTTAGCCATGCTGAAACTAAATTGTAGATTCGCTGATCCTAACGTTTTAATGACTTCTCCGAAATAAAAAAAGTCCCGACAAGTTATTTTGTCGGGACTTTTTCAATCTTAGTTTAAAAGTACTGCAAATTTCAATTTACTACAATTTAAAACACTTAAAGCCTTAGAATAATTCAAAAGAAAATTGACTGTTTCTTCCTTCGGATTTTGGTTGTTGTTTTTTTGGGAAAATTTAGAGTAGAGTTTTGCCATTATTAAGGATTTTATATGTGATTAATACCCTATTAACGCATCACTACTTAGTTTAGTACATCAATTAGTAAGAATTATATTTTTTTCCTCAATAACTTTTCTTAAATTAATTAATGCATAACGCATTCTGCCTAAAGCAGTATTGATGCTCACTCCAGTTTTATCAGAGATCTCTTTAAAACTCATATCATTGTACATCCGCATAACCAAAACGTTTTTTTGATCCTCTGGTAATTCTTCAATCAAACGTCTCAAATCAGACTCTATTTGCTCTTTGATCATCCCTTTCTCAGCGTCTAAAGTTGAATCACTAAGCACCGAAAAAATACTAAACTCTCCAGTATTGGCAAACTTTGGCATACGCTTGCTTTTTCGGAAGTGATCGATGATCAAGTTATGTGCAATCCGCATAACCCAAGGTAAAAACTTACCTTCTTCATTGTATTTGCCTAATTTAAGGGTACGGATAACTTTGATAAAGGTGTCCTGAAAAATATCTTCAGTAAGATCTCTATCATATACTTTAGAATAGATAAAACTATAAATTTTTTGTTTATGTCTGGTGATCAATATGGAAAGTGCACTTTCGTCTCCTTTAACGTAATTGCTCACTAAAACAGCGTCTGCGATAAGTTCGTGATTCATAATATTACTTTAATAGCTTGGAATACCTCCTCGCTTGTGGTTAATTGATATAAAGTAATATTATATAATAGGCAACTCTGTTTTAGAAATTTGTGGTCAAATATAACAACAATCATTTCTATAATACAAAAAAAGATCATAAAATTTAACATTTAATTGCACAATAACTTCTTTTCACTACAGCATTAGTTGTGGTATCTTTGCATTCTTATATGCTATATGACTATGAACGTTAACCTATCCGAAGTAAATCCGAAACAAAATATTATCATTAAAGGTGCCAATCTTCACAATCTTAAAAATATAGATGTGGTGATCCCCCGCAACAAATTGGTGGTTATTACCGGATTATCAGGTTCAGGTAAGTCGAGTTTAGCTTTTGACACGCTTTATGCTGAGGGCCAACGACGCTATGTTGAAAGTTTATCAAGCTATGCGCGTCAGTTTTTGGGACGACTCAACAAGCCAAAAGTAGATTATATCAAAGGGATTGCTCCTGCGATTGCCATTGAGCAAAAAGTCAATTCTACCAATCCACGATCTACCGTGGGCACAACAACAGAAATTTATGATTATTTAAAGTTGTTATTTGCTAGAATCGGAAAAACTTACTCGCCAATTTCGGGCAATTTAGTCAAAAAACACACAACTGCGGATGTTTTAAATTTAGTGAAGTCTTTTGAAGAGGGCGAAAAGTTACTTCTCCTCGCTCCTATTATATTAGAAGATGGTCGTACTATGACCGATAAGCTAAAAGTACTTCAGCAGCAAGGTTACGCGAGAGTGCACTATAAAAATGACGTACTTCGAATTGAGGACGCCATTGAAATTGGTATCAAACAAGATGTCTTTTTGGTAGTTGACAGAATTATCGTCAAACATGAGGAGGATTTTTATAATAGATTGGCGGACGCTATTGAAACTTCATTTTTTGAAGGTAAAGGCACGGCTATCATCGAGTTACTTTCGGATCATAAACAAACCGCTTTCAACAATAAATTTGAATTGGATGGCATGACTTTTTTGGAGCCGAATGTGCATTTGTTTAGCTTCAATAATCCTTATGGCGCTTGCCCTAAATGTGAGGGCTATGGCGATGTCATCGGCATTGATGAAGAATTAGTCATTCCAAATACGGCACTTTCGGTTTATGAAAATGCTGTTTTTCCTTGGCGTGGTGAGAGCATGAGTTGGTTCAGGGACCAATTAGTCAATAATTCACATAAATTTGATTTCCCGATTCACAAACCTTATTTTCAGTTGACCAATGCTCAAAAACAACTCATTTGGGAGGGTAACAAATTTTTTACAGGTTTAAATGATTTCTTTGCAGAGTTAGAATCAAAAGCTTACAAAATTCAGAATCGTGTCATGCTTTCGCGTTATAGAGGAAAAACCAAATGTAGCTTATGTCATGGGAAGCGTTTGCGCCCTGAAGCCAATTATGTGAAAATTGATGGTGTTACTATTACTGATTTGGTAACCATGCCATTGGACAAACTGGCTCAATTTTTTAATCAGTTGGAACTTAACGAGTACGATGCGACTATCGCAAAGCGCTTATTGAAAGAAATTATCAATAGACTTTCTTTCCTATTTAATGTGGGACTTGATTACTTAACGCTAAACAGAAAATCGAACACCTTATCGGGTGGTGAAAGCCAGCGTATCAATTTAGCAACTTCCCTAGGTAGTAGTTTAGTGGGTTCCATGTATATTCTCGATGAACCGAGTATCGGTCTACATCCTAAAGACACCGAAAAACTCATTGTAGTATTAAAAGCGTTACGCGATTTGGGAAACACCGTTATTGTGGTGGAACATGATGAAGATATCATGCAAGCATCTGACGAAATCATAGATATTGGCCCCGAAGCAGGAACCTTGGGCGGCGAAGTTGTAGCCGCAGGAAGTTACAGCGATATTCTAAAATCGAATTCATTAACGGCACAATATTTAAATGGTAAACTCAAAATTGAAGTCCCAAAAAAACGTCGTACCTCAAAATATCAAATTGAAATTATAGGGGCCAGAGAGCATAACTTACAGAATATAGATGTCACTTTTCCCTTAGAAATGCTCACTGTAGTTACGGGTGTTTCAGGAAGTGGTAAAAGCACTTTGGTCAAAAAGATTTTATATCCAGCAATTCAAAAACATTTGACAGGATTTGGGGATAAAGCAGGTCAGTTTACCGAACTAAAAGGAAATTACACTAACGTCAAGCATATTGAGTTTGTAGATCAGAATCCCATTGGACGCTCGTCGCGTTCTAACCCTGTAACTTACGTTAAAGCCTACGATGATATTAGAGCATTGTATGCTAACCAGAAATTGAGCAAAATAAGAAATTATCAAGCGAAACATTTCAGTTTTAACGTCGATGGCGGCCGCTGTGAAACCTGTAAAGGTGATGGCGAAGTGACCATTGAAATGCAGTTTATGGCGGATGTGCACTTAACCTGTGAAACTTGCAACGGCAAACGATTTAAAAAAGAAGTTTTGGAAGTTACTTTTGAACATAAAAATATTGATGACATTCTCAGTATGACTATTGACGATGCGATCGCTTTTTTTGGAAAATACGACCAGACCAAAATACAAAGCAAACTACAGCCTTTACAGGACGTTGGATTAGGCTATGTGACTTTGGGCCAGAGTTCTTCCACACTTTCTGGCGGAGAGGCACAACGCATCAAATTAGCCACTTTTTTAGGCAAAGGTTCTAGAAGTGATAATGCCTTATTTATATTTGATGAGCCCACAACAGGATTACACTTTCATGATATTAAAAAGCTCTTGAAATCGTTTCAAGCTTTGATAGCACAAGGTCATTCCATTATTGTGGTTGAACATAATCTTGAATTGATCAAATGTGCTGATTATATTATTGACTTAGGTCCTGGAGGAGGCGAACGCGGTGGTAAATTAGTAGCCACTGGCACACCTGAGGAAATCGTTAAGAATAAAAATTCAGTAATTGGAACGTATTTGAAAGAGAAGATTTAGTTTTAGTGGGCAATAGGCATTAGGCAGTCTTAAGTTTTGGGTTAGTCGGGAGCTTGAAATTTCTAGTTAAAAAAAATCAGCAATTCTTTGCGATTCTGTGCTTTTTCGAGAGTATTTATTGTTGGACTTTTTACTTCAGGCTTACGACTTGTAATTTCTATTTTTCCGTCACAATAAAAAATATCATATCGCAATGGCTAATTCCTAAATTCTCAAAAACTGGAAAAATCTTACCCCATCAAATAAATTATCAAACTGAGATCCCGCTAAAAAAGCGGGATTAGTTCAACTGTCTGTTTTAAATGTGTTGCTATGCCAATTTTTAAAATAAGTTGCACTGAAAAAACAGAAACGCCATCAATCCCATAACTGCGAAAGCGAAGGGCCATACGATTATCAAAAACACAAAATCAACTACAAAATTACTAATAAAACACCTAAGATATCGGTGTCCATAAAAACGCTTCACTCCTAAAAACAAAAAGAAAAAGAATAAACGAACAGAGAACTGTCAGGTCAGATTTTATTAGTTAAATCTATATTTCAATTCCCGAAGAATAAACATCATCCCTAGGCTCTTTCTCCAAAGACTTTGGGATGTCTTGTTTTAAAGCTTTAAGTTTTTCCAAGGCAATTTCCTGCCGCATCTGCTTCACTGTTTTTGTGCTACCATCGTGACTCCATCCTGGAGGTCCGAAAACATACATAAGCTTATCTTTCCAACGCTTTGATTTCTTAAGATCACTCCAAATATCAGCATATTCATGAGTTAAGATGACCCATATATTGTATGATTGCGGAGGACTGGTTACACCGTAAGAGATTTCAATGGTTTCATCAAGTGGCTTCCATGTTCCAAAAATTCTATCAAAAACATTTAAAATTCCACCGTGGTTTTTATCCATGTACTCAATATTACAAGCATGATGAACCTGATGCATAGTATGCGTGTTCAAAAATTTATCTAGAAAACCCAACTTGGGGATAAACACCGTATGCAACTGAAATTGCCAAAGCGCCTCAATCCCTAAGCAAACGACAAGCATCTCTGGAGGAAAACCGACCGCTACAATCCACACGTAAAATAAAGGTTTATAGAAAATAGTAAACCAACCATTACGTACAGCAGTACCTAAATTAAAATTATCGGAAGAATGGTGCACAATATGTGCCGCCCAAAAAAATCGGACCATGTGATTCTGGCGATGAAACCAATAATATGAAAAATCATCACAAAGCATACAGAAAATCCAAATATACCAAGCATATCCGAAGGATTCGTAACCCATGATATTCATTCGAACACCGTCTACCAAAGGATTAAAGATATCATAAACGAAGCTAAAAAGAAGAATGATCGTTATTGTCTTAACCAGAGGTGCAAATATCGCTGACCCCACACCCATTCCAATACTTGAAAACAGATCCCGCCAATTGTATAGATCTTTGTGATCATGTGTTTTACTATAAGTGAGTTCTAATAAAATTAAGCCAAAAAAACAAGGTACCCCATACACAAGGGGATTTGTAAAATCCATAGAATTATATTAAAAAAAGTCTAAACATTCAAACTTCTCATTGAGTCGGAAAAGATATGTAATAATCAAATGGCATTAAAATAATTTGACGATTATTTTATTGCCACGATTTAGCTGCTACATCAACATTGATAGACATCCACTTATAAACCATGTCGCTTTTTTAATTTATGAAACCAAGAAAAATTGAAGTTAATTGTATTTGTAAATTTAATCAACCCGTATTTTAGGTTAATCCACTTTTTGCCATTCTTCCTTCTGTTTATTTAATTCTGTGATTAATTATTTCTGACTTTTGATTTTTAGTGAAATTGAGCGGTCAACTTATCTGACGTTTAAAGGTTTCTTATAGCTTTAATTTAATGCAAAATTGAAGTTTGCCTCCAAAAGACTCAAATACATAAAATAAATTTTGTGATGGATATATTTGTCAATAACAGCGAATTCTATTAATCAAAATAAAACATTCTAAATCTAATCCGCTTAAAGTCAACGTCTAAAATAGATACAATTCTTTTTGGCACATTGTTTGTATTCAATGAAACATGTTGAACGAAAAACAAATACTCATGAAAAGATTCGCCTTATTTTTTACTGCAATGCTCCTCATTGGAGCATCGGTAAGTGCTGAGACCACCAACAATAATATTGACAATTCATTCAAATTAGGCAATAATAATGGCTATGGCAATTCCTTTATTTTTAATGAAGGGGGTATTGAGTTTTCAGTTTTCCCTGATGGACAATTTGATTTTTACGCATCAAATTATGGTCCGAAAACAAATGTGTCGATCAATTCTCCAAATGTATCCTTCAGTTTTAACACGGGATATGATTACAGTCCGTATGTGCAATATGACGATTATGGAGCGATCGTACAAATAGAAAACATTCCTATCTATTACGATTACTATGGCCGTATTGTGCAAGCAGGTAATGTCAATATCCATTATAACAATTACGGACGCGTTAGCCGTGTAGGTGGTTTGCATGTTTATTACGACAATCACAACCGATTTACCCATTATTCGGGTTACATCAACATATATAACCGCGCTTACGTGTACAGACCATGGCACCGATATTATACAATCCCGGTTTATGAGTATCGTGTAGTATATGCAAAGCCCTATAGACAATATTACACGCCGGTAAGACATCATTATTACAGACCATATGCTAATAATTACAGAGAACCTGTGAGATATTCGCCACGTCGAGAAAATTCGATCAGTTCAGGCAGAAGAAATACTATGGCAACCAATAACCGTACAAGCGAGCGTTACCGTCAAGAGGCAGCGCCAAGACGTAGTGCTGCTGCAAGTTCTCGAGCAACAGTCTCAGCATCACGTGAAGTTAACAAAAATAGAAATACTATAAACTCAACTAATAACCGAGCAACATCTAGAACAGTTAACAGGGATGATTCAAACAGGAATGTAAATCAGAATGCAACCCAGCATAGAAGTCAACCAACTAGAGAAAACACAAGAACAACTAATACAAATATGTCCAGAAATGCCGAGTCGAAAAATTTAGATAGAAATGAGAGAACACGTAGCACAACACCGACGGCAAATCAGTCTAGAACAAGATCAGAATCCACAAATTCAACACCATCGAGATCTGCGAATGTTAACAAAAATTCTGAGCAGAGAAAACCAGCGGCTTCTCAATCTCGCACAAATAATAGAGATCGAAGTGCAAGTAGAAGTACGAATGCTACCCAGAATAATACGCGTTCAACCCCTCAAGCGAATAGAGGAATTTCGCCATCAAGATCAGGATCTCGACAAGGCAGAGGAAATTTATAAAATATAAACTTTTTTATTTGGATAGTGAAAAGTCCTGCAAGTTGTTTGCCCCAAAGCATCTTGTGGGATTTTCTAATTTCAAAAAGGTTTATTTAATAGAGTTGCACAGAGCCAAGCGGAGATTATATAAGGTTTTTTTATTTACAGCCTACTTTAAATTGAACACTGCTAGAGCAAACTGCTTACTGAAATCAGGCTCTCTATTTTAAACTCAAATATTTCCTTATCAGTGTACTAATATCGTCAGAGGCGTTCATCTTGAACACCAATCCTACGTACATTAATGTAATTAATGCCGATTTTAAGGCAATATTCAACAAAGGATAAAATGGAAATTCCCAAAAGTAAAAGACGCCGATCATTATCAATATTAAAAGAGTAACTTTTCCGGTATCCACTGTAAAAGGTATCATATTAAACTTACGTTTTACAAAGTAAATTTTAATCGAGTTATAGAAAGCCACTGCTAAAAACGTTGCAAATGCCGATCCATTGATCCCATAAATTGGAATAAAAATCATATTCAAGCCGATAGTCAAAATCGTTAAAATAACTCCAAATAATAACACGATTCTATAGTAATCACTATTAAACAAGATCACGTTGTTACAACCCATTAAACAATCATAAAGCTTCGCCATACTAACTAAAAAAACAACAAAAAGTCCACCGCTAAATTGGGGCGGAATCGTTTCATAAAGTGAATTGATGTTTAAGATAATCAGCAAGAAAATAAGTCCGCCAATTATGAATAATGTTTGAGAACTCCTGACGTATAAATCTTCTAAAGCAACTTTATTTTTATCGTTTAAATATTTTGCAGTCAATGGTTGAAGAATCTGCTGCATCGCTCTCGACGGCACTACGATAACAGTCGCAATATAAATGGCCACACCATAATAAGCAACCTTTTCAATAGGAATATATAGTCCTAACATAAAACTGTCAATATCCAAAATGATTGTTGCAATAGACCCGGCAATGATAATGAGAAACGAATATTTCAAAATTGAACTCAAGCGGTCTATCCTGTTATATTTGAAGACTGGCAAACGAATGCTAAATGCATAAACCATCATAATTAACATCCTAAGGGCATACACACCGACTACACCAGCAATATATGTTTCCACTGAAATCCACTCAAAATAAACACTAAACAGCAATACCGTAACCCCAATACGCGAAAATACTTCCTTCATGAAATTCCCAAAGACCGTCTGCATTTGAGTTTTTGACCAAGCAAAAAAGACTTCAAAATAAGCCATAGCAATCGCCGCAAAATAAATGTAACCAACATAATCTGCGATAATGGCATTTTTTTGTGACAAAGCACCAGCGATTGTTTCATAGGCTAAAACCCCCATTATTCCCGTAGGAATGATAAGCGCCAAAGGCAAAAACAACATTAATGTCAAGAAACTATTAAGTGAGTTTTTAGTTTTGAATGTAGAATAAAACTTTACAATTGTATTGTGGACTCCAAACGCCATTAAAGGCATCATTATATTGGCGGTTGATAACATGAAGGAAATCAAACCGTAATGAACATCAGAAATAAAGAACACATATAAATATAGAGTGTTTAAAGCACCTATGGCAAACCCTACATATGTGGTAATTGTGTTCTTAAAAGATTGGCTGATTATTATTCCCATAGAGGTTTAAAACTCGAAGATAAGAATTTTGAGGTTTAAGACAAGCTTGTGATCAG
>JBBSRC010000009.1:0-70337 GCA_038243395.1 Flavobacteriales bacterium
AGTACACTGGAGCTTTTAATATCGTGTCTTCTAATCTTTAATCAAACCACAACTGACCCGTTGAACTTGTGTAAGAAACGCTAAATATCGTGTCTTCTAATCTTTAATCAAACCACAACATCACTTGCCCTCTGTAGTATTTTAATTTAATATCGTGTCTTCTAATCTTTAATCAAACCACAACTCTATCTCGTTTTTCAGCGTCACTTTCCTAAATATCGTGTCTTCTAATCTTTAATCAAACCACAACCTTATAACTTTTTCAATAGGAACTATAAAAAATATCGTGTCTTCTAATCTTTAATCAAACCACAACCTGCGGATGATCATACGTTAATTTCTGTTTAATATCGTGTCTTCTAATCTTTAATCAAATCGACAAAGGAGATTCACAAACATTCCATTAAAATAAGTTTGAAATGTTTGTAAACCACAACGAAAAATCGTTGCTAAAAATTGAAAAAATCAATTTTTCGTTGTGGTTTGGCTGTTTAGGACAAAAGCATTATGTCAAAGAACTTTTAGTACTCTTGCCTACCTATTATTGCAATGATTTCAACTTTATTATTTTTGATATTATAATAAATAGTGTCCACGCCACAAACACAAAATCTTTCAACATCTTTATATCTTATGTTTGCAGGAAACATATAAGGATTAGAAGCAGTTTTTGCAAAACAATCATGCATCATAATAAAATATCTTTCTGCTTGTGGTGTTCAAAATTGATAGACTCCAAACGCATAGATTCTCCATAGGTCTTCTTTGGCTTCACGACTCAGAAAATAATTACTCATTTTCTAATCTCTTTTTAAACTCGCTCAACATCTCTTCTCTTGTTTGCTTTTCTGCAAACCCACTTTTCAATCCGCTGTCAATTTTCATTTGAACATAGTTATGATATTCATGTCGCTCTCTTGCCTTCTTGATTAAATAATTTACCGCCTCACTTTTACTAGTAAATTCTTGCTCTTCTACTTGATTTTTTAACCAATCATCATTTTGTTTGGCTAAAGTGATACTTTGTCGTGCCATAATTTAAAATATTTAGTGGTGTAAATGTACACCAAGCTTATCAGATTTCATAATTTACGGCGTTTCATAATACTACCATATCAAGCTAACGAACATCAAAATTATATTTTTTCTATTCTACCAGTCGTCAAAACTTTAAAATCAACTCCTTCTATAAATGCATTAAACTGATTATGGTTCATTTTTCTCAACGGCTTCTCTTCATTTAATTTAAACACCCCATCTGGTTTAAATTTATCTTTTTTAATATCATCTGCTTTTCTCGCTTCTTTATGATTGCGCAGCATTATTACTCCATATTGAAATTCATTATTTCCTGACTTAATTCTTTGAATTGATAGTCCTTCAATTATATAAATTCTATTAGTTAAATCACTCAGATCAAAAACACTTTCAGGCTTTTCTACATCAGTATCATAAAATATAACTTGTTGACCTCTTTTTAAGATTAAATTCTTATTGTTCCTTTTTACTATAGGCAATTGCATCTTTTTCCCTTTAACTTCTTTTTCTTTATATAAAGGATAATAGCCTTGGTCCTGTTTTAATAGTTTAGCTAAATTAAAGTTATTAATAAGTTCAAATTCACGTTTTCCGTTCAATTCATAAATTGCCATGCAATAGTTCTCATCATTCTGTCCATAAACCATTTGCTTATGTTCATGTCTAGATTTTGACAAGGTACTATGTTGTTTAATCTCCAAAGGATTTTTGACTGAGTTAGCATAGAGTCTTACTTTGTTAATAGGAATGCGCTTTTCTTTATTCATCCAAACTATTCCTTCAAGCTTATTTTGTTGTTGAGCGTTTGATGAAAGTAGTAAGATCTTATTCTCAATGGCTTGTTGAACCTTTTCTTTCACTGTTTCATCAACTATATTATCAATATCTGTTTTTTTAAGACTTTCTAAATCTTTTCTGATAACATATCTAATGGTCTCATTATTCAATGGATCTTTTATAGCCCCATAAATGCTATCTTGATGTAAAGAGCCACGAACGGTATCTCCCTGTTGGTATCTTGGAATTTTATTATTGTCTTTATCTAGCTTATAAATTATTTTTTCGTTTTCATCCTTTATTGGAATAGCTTTCCCTTGAGTATCTCGTTTAATTTCAGCAACATATTGTTTTTTACCTCTTACGCGAATTATTTTTTTAGATTGTTTTTTTACGTTATCTGGTGTGTAATGTGACACCAAAATATCTTCTTCTATTTTTAATAAATCTTCTTTAAAGGTCTTCCATGGTTTTGCTGCCTCAATAATAGCTTTTGCCTTAGTTTTATTTTGTTCATCTTCCAATGTCCAGGCTTGTGCTAATACGTCATATTTATCTTTGGTCATACAGGCAATAGTAATAGCATCTATAGCATGGTGCGTATGACTACTTCTATCTTTAGTTTTGTATTGTTTTTGACCATTTTCATCAATAAATGATTCTTGAATTCCCCATTGTTTTCTAAATTCGGCTACCATACCTCCTTTTACGCTATCTATTCTTTTAAAATAAGACCTTAAATAACGCTGTGCATATCTTGTAATAATGCCAGTATCTGGAATTTGACTGTTCTTAAAACCGACTCTTGGTTCTTCCCAAATGAATCTCTCATATTTGCCTTTCAAATAATCTCTCTTTAATGTCAAGTAATGCCTGCGACGTATTTTTTTATCTTTCGCCTCCTTAGTAGCTACAGATTTAATATAACGCGTTATGAGTTCTATTTCTCTGGTGTAATTCTCTGCCTCTTCTTTCCAGTGTGCTATTCTTGGTAGAATTTCATGATGATTTACAAGTTCAACAGGCATTTTTTTCTTCTTTATTTCTCTGTTGAACTTTTGACTACATAGCGTTTTATTCATTTGAGAATTATCTTGAGAAATACTTCTAGGAATAGTATGCTCAATATCGTATGCTGGATTTGCTCCGATTATATCGCAAATGCTAATGTTATTTCCATTTTCATAAATTTCGCACCGGTTTTGCTCTATCCAAAGTTGATACCTTAACAAATCATCTTCTGTAGGTTCTACTTCTTTATTACAATCTTCTAAATAGAGCTTCTTAATTTCTTTTATGGCTTCTTCTCTTTTCTTTCTATTCTCATTTTGGTAATCTTGAATTCCTTTCCTCTTGTTGGCGTCATTCAACTCACGTGCCATTTCAATATGAACTCTTGTATTCTCATCAATCTGACCTTCCAAAATTAAGGCATTTAACACTTTTCGTAATTGATGCAATGCACGCATGGCCATTGGATTTTTTATAGAAGATGTTAACGGACTTCCTAATACCAATGTTTCATTACCATTTGCATCTGTTATTACTTTCTTTTTGAATTGAGACAAGTCTGACGGATGGTATAATTTCTCTAATCGTTTTATATCACTACAAAACACTTCGCCATCTTCATTCTCTCCTTTTAAAAACTCTAACACCTTTTCATCAAGACGTTTAATCTTAATAAATTCATAAGCTTTTAATTGTTCCATAAAAACAGCGAACAAATCATTCATTATACATTCTTGTTCGTTTTTGTCTTTAATATCGAAATACTTAAATGTACTTACTAACTTTTTCTCTAAATCACTTTTAAAAATTGGTTCTGCTTCTTTCGAGTAGTAGGATTCGCTTATTTTGCACTCTTTAATTAAACCATTTACAACTTCTAATAGTTTATTTCCATAAGTATTGTTTTGAATTATTTTAGCTATTTCATTTTGGATGTATTGTCGTTGTTGTGGATTTCTCCAAATAGACTCATCAACAATACTATTAATATTTGCCATAAAGACTGCGTGCGAATACAACAAGCCCTCCTTTAAATAAGGTAGTATTTTCGTTATAGCACTTAAGCTCAAACTTGCAAAATCCTTTTTCAATTTTATCTTGCTAAAAGCTTTGGCATTTTTTTCGTCAAGCACAAGTTTATCCTTCGCAAATTCATACAGATAAGTATCAGATGTGGCTACAAAAAGTAAATGCCATAAATCTTTATAATCTACAGTCCTAGTAACCTCTTCTCCATCTGCATTGAATGCTTTATAACTGTAAATTTTGGTTTTCCAGTCGTCTCCAAGACATAATCTTAAAGATGCAGAAACAGGACAGCCAGAAACGGTATCGGTAGGTTTATAATTGAACCAATAGTGAAATCCATCTCGCTTTGAAGATTTGTAGAACCCATAGGAAGCGCCTTTTTCAATGAGTTCTTTTGCTAAATCCTCAAAATTGAAATGTTCTTTTTTTCTAAAAAACTTTGAAATCAATTGTAATTTCTCTTCTTGGGATAAAAAACGCAATGTTTTTTCGCTTTGCGTTCCCATCTTAATCGTATTGAGATATGCTCACATGCGGTATTCTTCAAAATCTGGATGCGAAATAGCACAACGGGATTTATTCTTTTCAAAGGAACATTTCCCAATCAATCCTTTTTGAGATTTTAATGGACGTTGATAAAATATCGCTTTGTACAAATCCTTGGCCAATCCTGAAAATCGCTTTTCGGGTAGTTTTTCATTGTCATCAACACCTTCAATTCCTTGCACCTTACAGATACTGATAAACTCTACTAAATAATGCTCTTCTCTAGAGGTGTATTGATTTCTAATCTTTTCTTTATTATACAAACTATAAAAATATTGACCAAGTGTTTTAAACCCTCCATCAGACATAGCTTGAGAAATATCTTTAATCTTTCCCTTTACTTTCCCTAAATCTTCCTTTTTATTTAATCTTTCAATTAGTTCTTCTCTAGATTTCACTATATCATCATCATTTTTTTTGACAATAGCTTTCAAGGAATTATATAACGACTTTAATTTCTTTTCTCCTTCATCGAGATCCTTAACAAAACCACCTTTAATAGTTTCATCAAGAATTCCAGTATCTGAGAAATAATCTTTTAATTCTAATAAAATCTCTTCATTAGAATTCAGATCTTCGATTTGATTTTGAATTTTTGGACAATGCTCCTCAAAAACGCCTTCGGCCGATTGATCCAAACGATTGCTTAAAAAACCCCGTCGTTGTGTAATATGATAGAATGCGCGCCCGATTTCAAACAAAGAAACTTTCTGTTTACTTGCCCTATCTCTAAAAGCATAAGGATTCTGATTTCCATAGTCACTGGTGCTTAACCATTTAAGAAATTCAGGATTAATTGGATATTCTTTGAAACCAGACTTCTTCCAAATTTCGACTTCTTCAATAGAGAGTGGACACATATTGTTTTTTGAAAGTACCTTAAGAGTTTCATATTTTCTTAACTTTCTTCGATACTTAAGTCTCCTTGCACTTCTAAATCCTGTTCGTTCAGTTGCACGGGAGCTCTCAATTCCTTTTTCTGTTTTTACGCCCTCAGAAAATATCCGAACCCCCTTATCAATCAAAAGAAATTGATCTTTATTCTTTTCTTTCTCTACGATTGCCCACCCCACAGAGTTAGTTCCTAAGTCCAATCCTAATATTTTTGCCATACTATCTTAAATTTTAACAATTTTCAAGATAATAATTTAACTTGAACTTCCTATGTGGAAACCCGCATTGCTAAATAGAAAACATTTTATTATATTTGTTTCAGATTAAAACTTCTAATCTTTAATCTTATCACAATAAGGCTATATGCCGTAGATGAAAATCTTTAGTCCTGCTTCGGTGGGACTTTTTTGTTTTAAAGAAAAGCTCATGAACATGACTGAGATGGGAAGTTATAGAAACAGAAAACAATGCCATTGAAGACGCTTGAAAAATAAATAAAACATATAACCCCAGAACTTCTCATTAACGGAGATACACACAGACATTTGCTGGCCAAAAGTCGATTTCTGTTATTTAAATCGAAGGCTAAATAAACACAGACTCATAGCCAAAACCCACCAAAAACAAAAAAGCCGCTACTTACGTAACGGCTTTGTTTGCTCCTCTTCTTGGGCTCGAACCAAGGACCCTCTGATTAACAGTCAGATGCTCTAACCAACTGAGCTAAAGAGGAAGGTTAATTTATATATCATTAAGCGTAATTGATAATTCCTTACTTTTTCAAGTTCCGAATATAATTCTGCTTTTGTTTTATCTCGTAAAGAACGTTTCCGAAGCTCTTAATCTAAGCTTAGGATTAAGGACTAATGCCTTATTTTGAGGTTGCAAATATAGTATGTTTTTTAACTTGAACAAAACTATTTTAAAATATTTTTAATTCATTATTGCTTTAAAAATATCGTTGCCATTGGCAAACAATACTAACATGATGAGAATCACGAATCCAACGACTTGTGCGCCCTCTAAAAACTTTTCAGAAGGTTTGCGTCCTGATACCATCTCGTACAGCAAAAACATAACGTGACCGCCATCTAATGCAGGAATTGGCAAAAGATTCAAAACACCCAACATGATCGACAAGAATGCTGTAATACCCCAAAAGTATTCCCAACTCCAAGAGGAAGGAAAAATATCGAAAATTGCCTTAAAACCACCAACGCCTTTGTAGGCTCCAGTACTCGGACTAAAGATTAATTTTAACTGCGTAAAATACCCAGTTATTTGACTGGTAAATCTGTCGTAACCCACTCCAAAGCTTTCGCCAAGTGTATACTCTTTTTTAACAACATCAAAATAACCCAGTTCAGAAAATTTAGTGTAGTCAAAGGCTGCCAAAATTCCAAGTTTACCTTGATCATCCACTTTCAGATCCATTACTTCCAATTGGTTGTCTCTCAAAATCTCGGCTTTAACAGTCTGACCTTTTAGAGACTTTAGAACGCTTTCAAATTGATCAAAATAAGTGATCGCATTACCGTTTATGGATTGTATAACATCACCTTTCTGCAAATCAGCCGTTTTATTTAACGAGGAGTCTGCAACGCTCCCAACCATAAAAGGAAATCTCAATTCAAAGAGGCTTCTGTCTTTACTCGTAGAGAGTTGTCCTAAAAAATCTTCAGGTAAGGTTATGGTTTCTTCAACATCATTTCGTTTTATACTGATAGTCTCAGCGCCTATGAAATTGCTTCTGATATCCATATAACTCTTAACTTCAGTATCGCCAACTTTAACGATCGCATCCCCCGTTTTAAATCCTAAATCGGTCAACAACGGATTTTCGATAAGGTAACCCCCTTTGATACTATCGGCAGCAATATCAGTGTCTCCGTATCCAAAAGACATGAAAACATAAATAAAATAGGCCAAAATAAAATTGACCGTGACACCACCCAGCATAATTATTAAACGCTGCCATGATGGTTTGGAACGAAACTCCCAAGGTTGTGGGGGTAAGGCCATTTGCTCTTTGTCCATACTCTCATCAATCATTCCAGAAATCTTGACGTATCCACCAAGCGGCAACCAACCAATACCATAAACAGTATCTCCTATTTTTTTCTTAAACAAGCTATATTTAACATCAAAAAACAAGTAGAATTTCTCTACCCGAGTTCCAAATAATTTTGCCGGAATAAAATGCCCTAGCTCGTGAAGCACGATTAACAGTGACAAACTCAATAAAAACTGAGAAATTTTAATTACAAACTCCATTGATCTTTTTTCAAAAAAAATTATAAGGCACAAAAGTACTCTTTTAACCCCATTCAGAAAACTAATACGATCGTATTCAACTGTTTTTTAACAGCGATTTATTAATGTTGCCTTTGTTAATTCGGCCTACTACAAAAAAAAGCAGGATGAAAGAGAAGATAGACATCGTGTAGTTCCAATTCAAGGTGTAGATAGAGGACCACGTATTATAATTACAATTATGATCAACCTTTATAAGGTGGTTTCTTAAGTTAGATACTATCAGCAATGGAAATATTTAAAAGCACTAATCCTGAGCATTTAAAAAATAGAAATCAAAGAGATTAAGAAGAACTACGCTGATTTCATCTAAGGCAATTTTAGCATTAAAAATAAACGTTTGAAGCTTATCTGTCGTATTTTTGTACGAAAATCACTCAAATCCTCTTCAAAATCCATAAAAATGCTTTCATTTTTTAAACAATATAAATTCTTCGGAATTGCCCTTTTCATCTTCTCGGCAATCGTTATTTCTATAATGATTAACATTCTAACACCGAAAAAAGTACTTCCCATTTATCAACCTTCTATGGTAAATTTTGAAATGGTAGATACCACTGTTCAATACCAAAGTAAATACCATAAGATTGCCGACTTCAGTCTGACCAATCAAAATGGTGAGACGATTTCCCAAGAAAATTACGAGGGTAAGATATATGTGGCAGATTTCTTTTTTACGACTTGCCAAACCATCTGCCCTATTATGACCGATCATATGGTTCAAATTCAAAAAGCAACTGCTAAGGATGAGGATGTGATGCTTCTCTCCTATTCTGTAACTCCGCAAATTGATGATGTCGCACAATTAAAGCGTTACGCGGTTGAAAAAGGAGTCAATGATGAAAAATGGAACTTGGTCACAGGCGATAAAAAAGAGATCTACGAATTGGCTCGAAAAAGTTATTTAGCGGTTAAAGAAGACGGGAATGGCGATCAATACGATATGATCCATACTGAAAATTTTATGCTCATTGACAAGAAAAAACAAATTCGCGGCTATTATGACGGCACTGAACCTGATGATATTGAGCGCTTGTTGGAAGATATTAAGATACTGAAGGGCGAGAGGTAGTTGACTAGCATTTTGTTTCTCGCGTGATTTTCTCTCGCAAAGAAGCGAAGTGATGAGGTTTGAGCTGTGAAAATTTTCAAATTGAAGCTGAAACTGCAATTAAAATCCAGGCTGAAAAATTCATAAACTACAGAAACCTGCCTACCCGTATATAGCGATAGTGAAAGCGGAAAAACAAAGGTATCTTAGAGCTAGTAAAAAATTCAAATTTTCAACATTTATCCGCAAATAATAAGAAAACTTTAATCTTGATTTTGTAAACCTAAAACTTTTTTATTTTACTTTTGCTTCTTTAAAATCAATCTAAATAAGCTTGCAAGTAACCGTCGCAGATTTAAAGAAAGGCCAACGTGGTATCATTACCGACGTTTCATCAATCAACATCCCATTAAAACTTTTAGAAATGGGCTGTTTACCAGGCAATTATGTGGAATTGGTTCAAGTCGCTTATTTTTCAGACCCATTGTACCTCAACATTAATGGCACTCATTTGGCCATCCGCAAAGAAACGGCACTTCACATACAAATTGAAATCTTATTATGAGCAAACAGATCAATGTTGCCTTAATAGGAAATCCAAATACTGGCAAAACCTCTGTATTTAATGCACTGACAGGTTTGAACCAAAAAGTCGGTAACTACCCTGGCATCACTGTCGAAAAAAAAGAAGGTGTCTGCAAGTTGCCACGTGGCGTAAAAGCCCATATTTTAGATTTACCCGGTACCTACAGTTTAAACGCCTCTTCTTTAGACGAGAATGTGGTCATTGAATTGCTTTTAAACAAAAATGATAAAGATTTTCCCGACGTCGCTATAGTCGTTAGTGATGTTGAAAACTTAAAACGAAATTTACTCCTCTTTACACAAATCAAAGATTTAGAAATCCCTACCATTTTAGTCATTAACATGGCAGATAGGATGCAATACAAAGGTATTTCTTTAGATATTCCCCACTTAGAAGAACAACTTAACACTAAAATTGCGCTGGTAAGTACCAGAAAAAACTATGGGATTGTTGAATTAAAAGAATTGATTTCAAGTTATAAGGAATTGTCCATTAAACCCTGCATGAATGCTTCGGAAATTGATGAGAACTATTTTGACAATTTACGTGAAGCGTTTCCAAACCAGTTGCTATACAAACTTTGGTTAGTTATTACTCAAGATGTAAATTTCGGTAAGACAGAAAGAAACGAAATTGACGATGTCGCCAATTTTAAGACGAAATCCAAGGCCGATTTAAAACGTCTCCAGCAAAAGGAAACCATTAAACGTTATCAATTTATTAACAACACGCTCAAACAAGGACAAACGATTGATTTGAATTCAGCCAAGGATCTGCGGATTAAACTGGACCGGGTGCTGACCCACAAAGTATGGGGTTATGTCATTTTTTTTGTTATCCTATTGACCATTTTCCAGGCCATTTATGACTGGTCCAGTGTGCCCATGGATTTTATAGATTCTACCTTTGCTTCTTTGAGCGAATGGAGTAAAAATGCACTTCCGCCAGGTGTTTTTACCAATTTATTATCCGAAGGTATCATTCCAGGCTTGGGTGGGATTGTAATTTTCATACCGCAAATAGCATTTTTGTTCCTATTCATTGCAGTGCTCGAAGAAAGTGGCTATATGAGTCGTGTCGTGTTTTTGATGGACCGAGGCATGCGTCGTTTTGGATTGAGCGGAAAAAGCGTCGTTCCCTTAATTTCGGGAACCGCCTGCGCCATCCCGGCAATTATGGCTACCCGAAATATTGAAAGTTGGAAAGAGCGTTTAATCACTATTTTAGTAACGCCGTTTACCACTTGTTCAGCGCGATTGCCTGTATATCTGATTATCATTTCATTAGTCATTCCCGATGGACGATTTTTGGGATTAGGTTATCAAGCTTTGACCTTAATGCTTTTATACTTGATCGGTTTTGGAGCTGCTTTAGGATCTGCCATGATCTTGAATAAAATTCTTAAAATTAAAAGCAAAACGTTTTTTGTGGTTGAAATGCCAAATTATAAATTGCCTCTGTTTAAAAATGTGGTCTATACTGTTATCGAAAAAACCAAAGCCTTCGTATTTGGTGCAGGGAAAATAATCTTGGCAATATCTATTATTCTCTGGTTTCTGGCCTCCTACGGCCCGGGCGAATTTAATAAAGCCGATGAAATCGTTACCACAGAATATGCTAACCAAAACCTTACGGACGAGGAAATGCATGAACACATCGCTTCTTACAAATTAGAACATTCATACCTCGGCATTACCGGCCATGCGATTGAACCTGCCATCAGACCTTTGGGATACGATTGGAAAATTGGTATTGCATTGGTAAGTTCTTTTGCGGCCCGCGAAGTATTTGTAGGTACTTTGGCAACGATATATAGTGTGGGGAGCGATGATGAAGCCACCATCAAAAACAGAATGGCGGGCGAAGTCAATCCGATGTTGGGCGGTCCGTTATTTACTTTTGCTTCGGGAATTTCGTTGTTGTTATTTTACGCCTTTGCCATGCAATGCATGAGTACGCTAGCGATTGTTCAACGTGAAACAAACTCGTGGAAATGGCCCATACTACAGCTTGTAATTATGACCGCTTTTGCGTATATTATAGCTTTGATCGCCTTTCAGGTTTTGAAGTAGACGAAAGATGACAGATGACAGATGACAGATGACAGATGACGGATGACGGATGACGGATGACGGATGACAGAAGAAAATAAATTAACGAAGGACGATTGCCAACTGCTGACTGCCCTCTGAAAAATGATACTGATTTCTGAATACTGAAAACCGCCCGTTATTAGTTTCTTGCGAAAAGAGGATTAAAGGATTATAAAACATTAAAAATGAACGAGATCATCCAAACCATATTGACTTTTGTTGCCTTAGGACTCGCTTTAAGTTTCCTGATAAAAAAATTCTTTTGGAAAAAACCAAAATCAAAAAAAGCGTTTGGAGATCATCATGATTGTGATAATTGCCATTGATTCTATTAATCAAATCGGGACACCTTATAAAAAACCTTTTAATTGGGGATTTATAGCAAATTTGAGAAAGGAGAATTGACATGGACATCAAAACTTCAAAACTTCAAAAATAGAGCTTGTAAAAATCAATTTGAATATCTATAATAATAACTTCATAAATCATCAAACTTTATTAATAGCGAAAAGCTGATTTTTAGAATGAATAATCGTTTTTAGAACAAGCTAAAACCAAAAAGGCATTTCCAAATTGGATAAACGCAAAAGAACTTCTTACAATGATTCACTTCAAAAGATTTCTTACTGGAATTATTTCTATCTGAACTAGCCGCATTCAAACTCAATAACTCTCTCAGCAAATTCTCAAACATTCAGAAGAATAAATGTTTAGTAAACGCGACTTACAGTTTGTCCCACTATGCCATAATCGCAATGGCAATAATTTCCAATAGCTATTCTACTATTTCCATATGCTCCGAGAAATAGAGATAAAGTCAAAAACCACCCTTTAGTTGAAACGGTTGCCCCCTACACCACTACTCCATAAAATCTAATTTTCCCTTTTTAACCTAAAAGATTCTTTATACCAAAAGGATCAAACTCAAACCCCAAACACATGCAAAAAAACTACCTTTATCATCTTGCCACACTTACATTTCTAATCCTTTTTTCCAGTTCAAATTTAAATGCTCAAGACGCGCAGATCTGGAAAAAATACACGGGAGAAATTAGTGATCCAACCATTCCAGATTTACCAAATTACAGTTATGCTGGTTACAAGTTAGGAGCAGCCGAAATACCCAATATCAGTGGTCCAATTTTCGATGTTACACATTACGGCGCAAAAGCTAACGATGATTTATCAGATGCGGCTGCCATTCGAGCTGCCATTGCTGCCGCAGAGAGCGCAGGCGGTGGCGTCGTCTTTTTTCCTCCAGGAGAGTTTACCGTTAAGACTGATGCCGGTGATGATCAATCCATAAGGATAACAGGATCAAATATTGTACTAAGAGGTAGTGGTTCAGAACCAGGAGGTACTGTTATAAATATGAAACAGGTAATGGCTCAAGAACCAACTATGACGGCAATGCATCAAGCCAATCCCATGTTTAAGTTTGAACCAGTCTATGAGGGTACCGTAAAGATGAATCTTATTGCAGACTCAGATAAAGGCTCCAATTTTATCACTGTTGATAATCCTTCTAGTTTGTGGCTATCTCGATCTAAAATGGTTCCAAAATTCGTCAGAATGGAAATGAATGCCAATAAAGACGCCAATGCCTTATATCTGGACGGCAAAACAACAGGTTTACGTAATCAATGGACTAATATTAGAAATAAGGGTGTCACAGGGAAAGAGTTTCACGAAATTGACCGCATTGAAGGCAATAAAATTTATTTCAAAGATGCATTTATCAATGATATAAAAGCAGCACATAACTGGACTGTTATGGGCTACAATATGATGGAAGAATCTGGGTTTGAAGATATCCATTTTAAAGGAAACTTTAATGACACCTTTAAACATCATCAAGATTATAAACATGATGTAGGATGGAACGCCATTGGTTTTAGTAATACCGCACATTGTTGGTTAAGACGTTCGCGTTTTTCAAATGTTTCTTACGTCGCCATGCTTGGTCACAGTTACGCAAATTCGCTCATCCAAATATTAGTAGATGGAAAACAAGGCCACGGATTAATGGCGGCCGGTGGGTCTTCAAGAATATTAATGGGATTAATTTGGGACAATGGTCCAAACGGACAATTTCACGGTGTGGATGTTTCTGGAGGTACCACAGGTACCGTCATTTGGAGAATAGATGCCACTAAAGGCGGCGGCATGGATATTCATGGTAGCAGTCCAAGATCCAATCTTTATGATATCTACAAAGGATTTGATGTAACTAATAATGGTGGGAATTCCGCAAATTTACCTAATCACTTGGGTGGCTTAACACTATGGAACCACAGTAGAGTATCAGGTCCTGCACGAACAAATTATGATTTTTGGCAAGACTGTGGAAGTAGAGAATATTGTAACACTGCAGCTGTGGCGAATCCAATTGTTGTAGGCTACCATGGTAGTGTAAAAACTACGTTCAACCAATCTGGAGTAAAATACGAAGAGAGTAATGGTACTAAAGTGTTTCCTGAATCTTTATATGAAGCACAAGTAGAACATCGATTAGGTTCAAAACCTCTTTGGATGGATGCTGCGATCTCTGAATACGAAGCGCTAAAAATCAAATGGTATACAGCTGCTCCTGATGACCCAACTGATCCTACTCCTGATGAGCCCATTGCGCCCAACTATTCAGAAACTTTTACGAATTTAGCTTTAGACAATGCATGGGGAAAAGAAACTTATCCAGGCGACCATGGTTTTATCTGGAGCGTGGATGCCAAAGGCGAAAATAACCGTTTCAACACTGGTAAAAATATATATTTTCAAAAAGGAGCCACTGGAATTACCTCTCTACCAATTCGAGGAGGAATAGCATCATTTTCTGTTGAATGTAAAGATCTTTGGGATGTTGGTGTTGAGCGTAAGATAGAACTATTGATTAACGGGAATGTAGTCGGCTCAATGAAACATACAGGGCCCGATGCTTATACATTTTCAGTCGACAACATCAATATCACTGGTGATATTACAATTGGTATTAGAAACGCGAGTACGTTAGACGGAAATTTAAGCTTAGCTATTGATAATATTTATTGGACCACCTTAAACCCTACCGCGTCTGTGGAAGATCACAGTTTTATAGGTGTCAAAATACATCCCAACCCATCACATTCAGGTCTGTTTTCGATTAACCTACAACAAACTGCTACAGCCAAAATACATGATCTACAAGGTCGCATAGTAAAAAACGCGACGACTTTGGGAAATGGAACGACATCTATAGATATTTCAAATCATAATTCAGGAATATATATCTTGACCTTAACCACCGAAAACGGTGCCACCAAAACCTATAAACTGATCAGGAAATAATTAATTCAAAATACTTTAAAAATTATAAAGAGGCATTCTGAAAAGAATTGCCTGTTTATAATTATTTGCATCACAATTCAGGTAATAACTGGATGATTCAGTCAATCTATTTTTAACGATAAACAAAACGATGGACTAAAAAGTGCAGTATCAGTCGGAAATAATTCTGTGATAAAGTCCTTTACAACAGACCGAAAGCTTAATTCCCCGAGAAATATGTAGTAAATAATTACGCTGTTATTATCGACAATTTTGTAAATCAGTGATCATTCATGAAATTAGTGGCAAAATTTTTAGAAGCTCAAACGAGCAGAATTAAATCACAACGAATGAAAGTATTTTCAAACAACAGGCAATCTCAAAACTCACTACTCATACTTCTTAAACCAAGCCAAAATATGCGCCACCTTACTGATCAAATTACTTGGTCTCTGCACTATATTATGATAGGCGTCTGGTATTTCCACTAACACCGTTTCTATTTTTCGAAGTTTTAAAGCGTGGTATAATTGTTTGGCCTCACTTGGTGGCGTTCGTAAATCATTCATTCCTACCATAACCATGGTTGGCGTTTCGATATTTCCCACCAATGAGATCGGCGAGAATTTCCAATAGGTTTCAAAATTTTCCCACGGCTGCCCTTCATAACGTGTATCGGCATAGCCAAAATAATTATCGGCTACCAATGTTTTACTGATCCAATTGACCACAGGCTTAACCACAGCGGCAGCTTTAAAACGGTTGTTCTTACCAATCATCCACGTGGTCATAATACCACCAGCGCTTCCTCCAGTGACATATAATTTATCATTGTCTGCAATTCCCTTTGCAACCAAATAGTCCACTCCATCCATCACATCATTATAATCTTGTCCTGGATAATTATTCTTTAATAAATTTCCAAATTCCTCGCCATAACTTGTGCTGCCTCGCGGATTTGGATAAAACACCACATAACCTTCCGCAGCAAAAAGCTGAATTTCAGCCGTAAATCGGTCGCCATAATTTAAAATGGGACCGCCATGATTTTCCACCAACAACGGATATTTTTTTGAGGTATCATAATAAGGGGGTTTTACAATCCACCCTTGAATGTCACGATCATCGAAGGTCGATTTATACCAAACTTCTTCCGTTTGCCCTAATTCGCGGTAATCCAATATATCAGCATTTAAAGTTGTAATCAAGGATACCGACTTCTTATTTTCGATAACCGCCAATTCTGCAGGATATTCAGGACGTGACTGCGTATAGACCAATGCGCCATTTTGAGATACTGAATAGGAACCCGAAGCATAAGGCCTTCCAATTGTGGTCCCGCCAACATTATCGGCTAATTTCGTGATTTTGCCAGAGGTTGTCATATGTCCAACCTTGGTATTCCCATGAATATCGTATAAAAAATACAAACCTTTCCCGCTTGTATCCCAAGTAATATCTGAAACGCTTCCATCAAAACCTGAAGAAATGATGCGTTTCTTGCTTCCATCTGCATTCATTAACTGCAATACGGTATTTTGATGATCTTGCGCCCGATCCTCATAACCTAAATACGCCACTGTTTTTCCATCCGACGACACTTTCGGTGAATGATCAGGTCCGTCTTGAGAGGTCAGTGCTGTTATCTGTTTGGTATCTACATTTACCTTATAAACTTCGCTGTTTCTAAATCGGTATTCCCAATTATCATCCCGGTTTCCCGAAAAATAAATTTCCTTTCCATTCGGCGTAAAGGATAAGCCAGCACGGTGGTTATAATTCCCACTTGTCAATTGACGTGGTGTACCTCCATCTGCCGGAATAACAAAAATATGGGTAAATCCAGGTTCCATATAACCACTGCCGTCAGCTTCATGTTTTAATCGGTCGGTGATTCGTGCCGGTTCCGCCCATTTGGCACCTTTCGGTTTTTCGGGTGATTTGACTACCACAGGCGGTTTTTCTGACATAAACATGGTAAATGCAATGGATTTACCATCAGGCGACCAAGTTAAGGAGCTCGGCGATTTCTCCAATTGTGAAAGTTTTGCAATTTGCCCCGTTGTGTTCCAATACATATAAATTTCGGAACCTTCATCAGTAGTACTCGTAAACACAATACGATCGCCGGTTGGCGACCAACTAGCTTGTGACTCGTCAACTTCTCTTGAAGTCAGTTTCCGATGAGAGGTACCGTCTGTATTAAGTATCCAAAGATTGCCTTTGGAATTATCCTTCATTATATCAAATCCATTCCGCTTATAAACAACCTGTTTGCCATCGGGAGAAATTTGAGGATCTGAAGCCCATTCCAACGCGAAGACATCCATGGGTTGAAAGGGTAATTTTGGAGTTTGTGCGACTACAAACTGCATGCTAAAAACACAAACCAGAAGAATATAAAAACGATACATAGACTATTTTTTAAATTAGAGGATCAATTTACTAATTATAAATTCAATAATCTCCGAGAAAAAACCTACCGTTTTGTTCTGAAAATTAGGAAGAAAGATATAACACGGAAAATCGCACTTACTAAATTTTGAAATTTGAAAGCATCGAGTCGTGAATTTTGAAAGGAAATCCTGAATTAGTTAAACCTCAGTTAAGAATAAGTTTTTAGCAACGTTTTGAGAAACAACCAATTCAACATCATTAAATTTAATTTTTACCGAATTATCAAAAGGCTCTTTATGGATAATTTTAATGGTGGTCCCTAGACTAATATTATTGCCATCTAAATATTTCAAAAAATCACTGGAGCTGTCATCCACTCCAACACAAACATAAGTCAAGCCCTTGGTGGCATTGGATAGACTTGTTTTATCTACTTCTTCAAAATTACCATGCTTATCAGGTATGGGATCGCCATGCGGATCTACTTTAGGAAAACCTAAAAACTCATCGAGCTTATCGGTCAGCTTTTCGGATTTAATATGTTCTAATTGTTCGGCCACATCATGCACCTCATCCCATGAAAAGTTGAGTTTCTCCAATAAAAACACTTCCCAAAGACGGTGTTTACGCACTACTTTGACGGCATAAGAACGACCGCTCTTTGAAAGGCTAACACCTTGATAGGGAATATAGGAGATCATGTTTTTCTCTGCCAACTTCTTGATCATATCTGTTGCCGAAGATGCTTTAGTCCGCATTTCTTCGGCTAATGCATTAGTGGAAACACCATTGTTGCATTGATTTTCTAAATGATAAATTGCTTTGAGATAGTTTTCTTCAGCGAGCGTCATACAAATAAGGGTTATTTACAAATATATATTTTTTTCAGACAAAAAGATTATTTAGTGCTGCCTAAACTGTGAACTAAAAAAATTCGAAACTTCTTTAAAAAATATGTGACAATGGCCTTTTTGTTCAATCAGTATCAAAAATAAACAGCTAATTTCTGCCATTGGTTAGTTAAACGCACTTTCTAAAACGATCCTGTAATTTTTCGATCCAAATTTCCAATTAGATACAATATTAGACGCTACGGTACTGTACTTTAAATATATCATTACAGAAAAAAATCATACCGTAACTCAAAATAGTGACAGAAATGCTTAATCATCAACACAACATCTATCTTTTTTTAGTACTTTCGCAACATATATTTAGACTTATGAAAAAAATAGTTTTCATTTTATTAACTTTTTTGATCTTTTCAGCTTGTAAAGATGAAACGTCAAGCAACGGGAAGCTCAACATTGTAACCACTACTACGATGATTACCGATTTGTTAACTCATATCAGTGGTGATAAAATAAATGTTCAAGGCTTAATGGGAAGTGGTGTGGACCCGCACTTATACAAAGCCAGTGAAGGCGATGTCACTAAACTAGCAAAAGCCAATTTGATTTTTTATGGCGGCTTGCATTTAGAGGGTAAACTCGTAGATGTTTTTGAAAAAATGGGTCGCCAAAACATTAAAACCATCGCGGTTTCTGATGCTTTAGATAAAAAATCGTTAATAAGTTCAGAACTTTTTGCTTCCAATTATGATCCACACATTTGGTTTGATGTCCATAACTGGGAACTCATTACAACCTTTGTAGTTCACAAACTTTCGGAAGCCAGTCCTGAAAACACAGATTTTTTTGAAGAAAACGGAAAAAACTATCTTGAAGAATTAAAAGATCTTGATGCCGAAATCAGAGCCATCATCAACACACTTCCAGAAGAAAAAAGAACTTTAGTTACCGCCCATGATGCCTTCAATTATTTTGGACAGGCTTACGGATTTGAAGTGGTTGGCTTACAAGGTTTATCAACCGCCACGGAAGCCGGTGTACAAGATGTCCAAAATTTAGCGAGTTTTATCATTGATAAAAAAGTGAAAGCCATTTTTGTAGAAAGTTCGGTGCCAAGACGTACCATTGAAGCCCTTCAGGCTGCGGTAAATTCTAAAAAACATCAAGTAGAAATCGGAGGTACTTTATATTCTGATGCACTTGGAAATGCCGGCACTGTTGAAGGCACTTATATTGGGATGTTTAAGTACAACGTAAACACGATTGTGAATGCTTTAAAATAAGGAAACAGTTGTTAGTGGCAGTTGACAGTGAATAATGAGCTACAAGATTTTAAAACCTTTTAAGTAAAAGAAATGGCTAATTATTTTAAATTTAATAATACATTTAATTATTTGAAGCTATTCCTGCTATCAGCTGTATCTTTTTTGAAGAAAAATCAAAAAAGTATGCCGCTTCTATCAGGGCTAAACTATCAGCTAAAGTCAATGCAGGACCTCGAATCTGGTTTAAAACCGATAAGTTCTGTAATCGGAATTTCTTCGGTAGATATAACATCTAAAGATGGAAAAAACAATGAAGAATAGCAATACTAATATTGAGACTCCTGCATCCACAGGCGCGTTGGCCGTAAAAGTGGACGATTTAACCGTTGCTTACAACTATAAACCTGTGCTTTGGGATATTGACCTCGAAATCCCAGAAGGTGTGCTCATGGCGATTGTGGGACCAAATGGTGCGGGAAAATCCACTTTAATCAAAGCTATTTTAGGCATTCTTAAACCGATCGCCGGAAGTGTGGCAATCTACGGAAAGCCTTATCACAAACAACGCCGTCACGTCGCCTATGTGCCACAAAAAGGCAGTGTAGATTGGGATTTTCCAACCGTTGCACTTGACGTTGTGATGATGGGAACTTATGGCAGTTTGGGATGGATCAAACGTCCTGGAGTCAAAGAAAAAAAAGCTGCCTTGGAAGCTTTGGAGAAGGTTGGCATGCTCGCTTTCAAAAACAGACAAATCAGTCAGCTTTCCGGCGGACAACAACAACGTATTTTTTTGGCGAGAGCCTTGGTGCAGGATGCGTCGATATATTTTATGGATGAACCCTTTCAAGGTGTGGATGCCACTACAGAAATTGCGATTATTAATATTTTAAAAGAACTTCGCAAAGCAGGAAAAACGGTGGTAGTCGTGCACCACGATTTACAAACCGTTCCGGAGTATTTTGATTGGGTTACCTTTTTGAATGTCAAAAAAATTGCCACAGGTCCCGTGAAGGATATTTTTAATGATGATAATTTGACGAAAACTTATGGTATTAATTATAAGGTCAGCGTCCAGAAGTAACAAATTCCTGCGTGGTTACTGAGCTCGTCGAAGTATGGTTACTGAGCTCGTCGAAGTACGGTTACTGAGCGTGTCGAAGTGAAGGCAGGAACCTCCTGAACATAAGTCCGAGCATCAATAAATTTTAGATTATTGCGCAATGATTGAACGATTGAAGGATGCGTTAGTAATTAGCCGATAGTTAACAAAAATCACATAGAGACGTTTCAGGTATTTGAAACCTGAAACGTTTGAGAAGACAGACGACACTAAACATAAACTTTCATGTATTGGTGACAAAAACATATACTTAGAGTTTAAAATTAATAAAAAATTTCAGCCTTAGAGACTGAAAATTTTGAAATAAAAAAAGAGATTCCTGCTTGCGCAGGAATGTGATATGAACTTACAAGATTACTTTTCTTTGGTTTTCAGCGATTACACCTTGCGTACCATCACGCTGGGCACCGCCATTTTAGGTGCGGTCACTGGAATGCTCGGTAGTTTTGCGGTATTGCGAAAACAAAGTTTACTGGGTGATGCAATTTCACATGCCGCCCTTCCAGGAATTGCCTTGGCTTTTTTAATTACGGGAGCAAAAGACACTAATACCCTACTTCTGGGTGCATTGGTCAGCGGACTCCTAGGAACTTTTTGGATCAGAGGGATCATTACCAAAACCCATTTAAAACCGGATACCGCTTTAGGTCTTATTCTTTCCTTGTTTTTCGGATTCGGAATGCTATTGCTCACGTTTATTCAAAAACAACCTAACGCTAATCAAGCAGGGTTGGATAAGTATTTATTCGGACAAGCTGCAACCTTGGTAGAAAGTGATGTTTGGTTAATGGCCATTGTCACGGGTATTTGTTTGATAGTGATGCTCTTATTTTGGAAAGAGTTCAAGCTCTTACTTTTTGATGCAGATTACACCAAGACTCTAGGCTTTAACACCAAATTTATCGATATTTTAATTACCACTTTTATTGTATTGGCCATCGTTTTAGGATTGCAAACGGTTGGCGTAGTCCTCATGAGCGCTATGTTATTAGCTCCTGCTGCTGCAGCTCGACAATGGACCAACAGTTTGGGCACAATGGTAATCTTAGCTGCAATCTTCGGAGCGTTTTCAGGTGTTTTCGGTACGGCGATCAGTGCCAGTCAAAACAACCTTTCTACGGGTCCGGTAATTGTAATTGTCGCCTCAGTATTTGTTGTGTTTTCATTCATCTTTTCACCCAGCAGAGGTTTGCTATTCCGTCAAATTCGATTTATTGGCAATAGAAGAGATCTGGAACTCCAAAAAACACTCTCATTTATGTATCATATTGCAGAGACTCATGAGGATATCTCGCATCCGCATACCATTAAAATATTAAACAATTTTCAAGGCTACACGCGGAAAACGCTTCAAAAGTTAGTCGATAAAAACTATGTCACTTTAGATGGCCCAATGTGGAGTTTAACGGAAGAAGGTTTCGAAACAGCGGCCAACTTATATAACCAAAACATTAAAAAAGATGCATAGTTCGCAACTAGAAATACAGATAATTGCAAGTTTGGTCGCGATTGCATGTGCCATCCCGGGGACATTTTTGGTGCTGCGTAAAATGGCGATGATTAGTGACGCCATCAGTCACGCCATCTTACCCGGACTTGTGGTGGGCTTTTTTATTACCCAAGACCTCAACTCCCCACTATTAATCTTACTTGCAGCACTTACAGGAGTCATTACCGTTATTTTGGTGGAGCAGATTCAAAAAACAGGTTTGGTTAAGGAAGATACGGCCATCGGATTAGTTTTTCCGGCCTTGTTTAGTATTGGGGTCATTATGATTGCAAAAAATGCCAATGATGTGCATTTAGATGTAGATGCGGTATTATTGGGAGAACTGGCTTTTGCTCCTTTCGACCGACTCTCCATTGGCGGCACAGATATCGGTCCAAAATCACTATGGGTTATTGGTACTATTTTAACTCTTACCATTGGGCTCCTCATTGCATTTTTTAAAGAATTAAAAGTAAGCACTTTTGATGCTGGTTTGTCGGCTTCACTTGGTTTTTCGCCTGTGGTCATCCATTACGGATTGATGAGTACGGCCTCCATAACAACGGTTGGCGCATTTGATGCGGTAGGTGCAATTTTAGTAGTGGCGCTCATGATTGCACCAGCTGCTTGTGCCTATTTACTGACCACTGATTTAAAGAAAATGCTGGGACTAGCAATATTCTTTGGCGTTTTTGGTGCCATTTCTGGTTACTGGATGGCGCATTGGCTGGATGCTTCCATTGCTGGTTCCATTACGACTATGCTTGGTGTAGCGTTTTTAATCATTTATTTATTTGCCCCGAGCAAAGGACTCATTGCAGTGATCTACCGAGAGAAACAGCAACGAATAGAAGTCTTATTATTGACCTTTTTACTCCATCTTAAAAACCATAATGAAGAGGCGGAACGTCATGTCAAACATCTTAACGAACATATCAATTGGCAAAAAGTAAAAAGTAAGACCGTTTTAGATTTGGCTCTTAAAAATAATATGATTCTCATTGATCATAAAATAGTATCGCTTACCGAAAAAGGCGACGAATTCACCTCCAAAGCCATCGATTATATCATTACCAATGAAGACACACAGATTGAAGATATGAAAGCCGATTTCTTTTTGTTTAGGGGTTAATGATACAATTCCTATAGTAGTAAATAATTTCGTTAACTTTGATATTCATCAAATATCTTACAATGAAATATACCCTCTTTTTTATTTGTATGCTCATGCTCTTTGCTTGTGGCACGTCTAAAAAAATAGTCGATAAACCCATTATATTTGATGAAGAACGTATTCAACTTACCAAAGAATATCTTTCAACTCGTCATGGTTTAGTTATGGAAAATCCCACAATCGTTCCAAAGATGATTGTATTGCATTGGACGGTAATTCCTACCATGCAACAAACGTTTGATGTTTTTAATCCTTCACAATTACCGGGCAGACCTGACCTTGCCACGGCAAGCAGTTTAAATGTTTCTTCCCAATTTATAGTGGATCGCGATGGCACAATTTATCGTTTAATGCCAGAAACCACGATGGCGCGACATGTGATTGGTTTAAACCACGCCGCTATTGGCGTTGAAAATGTAGGCGGAACGGACGATTTCCCACTCACTAGAGCGCAAATAAAGGCCAACACTTGGTTGGTCAAGTATTTAAATAAAAAATATCCCATCGAGTATCTTATTGGTCATTATGAATACACAAATTTTGAAGGTCATGAATTATGGCTTGAAACGGACGAGGGTTACAGAACTACAAAAAATGATCCGGGCGAAGATTTCATGAATGCCGTCAGAAAACGAACTCAAAACCTCAATTTAAAATCAGCACCCACAAAGAAATAACTTCTTATGAAAAATATATTTACAATTCTACTGGCCATTTTTTCATATTCTGCAATAGCACAAGTTAATGATATGACGACAAGTCTATACGACAGCTACGCAAAATACAAAGAGCCAAGTCTGGACAAACGCCGTATCAAACACGAGGATATCCAACCTCTCATTAATAAGCTCAAGAGCAATTCTATGTACGCCGTTCAAAAAGTCGGTGAAAGCATTAAAGGAAAAAACATCAGTCTTATTAACGTTGGTACCGGTCCTATTAACGTATTTCTTTGGTCGCAAATGCATGGGGATGAGCCAACGGCCACCCAAGCTATTTTTGATATTTTTAATTTTCTGAACAGTTCTGACTTTAAAAATGAAAAGAAAGAACTTCTCAGCAAGTTGACCCTTCATTTCATGCCGATGCTCAATCCAGATGGCGCCGAAATATTTACCAGACGCAATGCCTTGGGTATCGATATTAATAGAGATGCGCTCATGTTGCAATCTCCAGAAGGACAGGTTTTAAAACGCATCAGAGACAGTCTGAATGCTGATTTTGGATTTAATCTTCACGATCAAAGCACTTATTATAATGCAGAACGCACACCTAAACCAGCTACAATTTCATACTTGGCACCTGCCTACAATTATGAAAAAGAGATCAATGACGTTCGTGGAAATGCGATGAAAGTGATTGTGTTTATGAACAATATCATACAAAAATATGCACCTGGTCAAGTGGGCCGCTATAACGACGATTTCGAACCTCGTGCTTTTGGAGATAATATCCAAAAATGGGGTACGAGTGCTATTTTAATTGAGTCTGGCGGTTATAAAAATGATGTTGAAAAACAGGAAATCAGAAAGCTCAATTTCGTTTCTATTCTATCCGCATGTTATACAATAGCTAATGGAAATTATAAGACTATCTCTATAGACGATTATGAGAAAATCCCCCAAAACGATCGCAAGTTATTCGATTTAAAGATCGAGCGTTTCACGCATAAGCTTTTAGGGAAAGATTATATTTTGGACATTGGGATCAACCATTTGGAAGTTGAGGATAAAAATCATGATACATTTTACAACCAAGGCACCATTGCCGAAAAAGGCGATTTATCCACCTTTTATGGCTATGAAACTTTGGATGCTACCGGATACCGGTTGATTGAAGGAAAGGTATATCCAGAAACCATCCAAACCTTGAAAGACTTAGAAGCCATGGATATCTATGATCTTTTAAAACAAGGATATACTTACGTGCGTTTAGCCCAATTTTCACAAAATGAGAAAGACGTTTCTGTGCCTATTAATATTTTAGACATCGATCAAAAAGTCCCAGGTTTCTTCGTGAGTATTGGCAACAATCCGAATTTTGTTCTACAGAAAGACGGCAAAGTAGATTACGCCGTGGTCAATGGGTACCTGATCAATTTAAAGACAAAGGAAAGCAATTTTACGAATGCTATTTTCTATAAATAATACATACTTCGACACGCTCAGTAACCGCAGTTCGCTTTTAGAATTAAGATTTAAAACTAAGAGGAAAATACAGGAGTACTGTTAGCTAATAATGATCTCGCAAATATTCCAAAATCTTCTGCATTTCAGGTTTCACAACATTGGAAGAGGTTACATAATTATTGTTCATAAAACTGAATATAAGTACCTCACCAGAATCCGTGACTAAATACCCGCTTAAACAGTAGGCACTGCTTAAGGTACCTGTCTTCGCATAAATATAAGGCGCTTTATCCCCTCCAAACCAATTTTTGAGGGTGCCACTTTTACCACCAACTGGAAAAAAGTTAAATAAACGTTCCCTAGGAATGTCCGTATAAAGTTTTTCTAATACTTGCACTAATGACAACGGTGTAAAAAGATTATAATTACTTAATCCGGAGCCGTCATACCATTTTGGTCGTTGTTTCAGAAACAGGAGTTCATTTTCCAGAATAGATTTTCTTATAGGATCAGCATCCAAAGTGTCAGAAACGGTTGAAGATGCCAAAATCAAAATCTGCTCGGCAAGAAAATTATCGCTCACATACATCATGCGTTTATATAAACTATCCGAAGGAATACTATATAAAATCTGTTCAGTCTTTGTATTGGTATAAGGTATAAATTCCACTTTATTAGGCAGCAAATCGTTCCAAAGTTGCTCGACCATAGTGGTATCCAATACAAATGGCACAGCAATAGTATCTTTACGCGTAAGTTTGTAATAGAATTTATTCTCATTAAAATCCCTGCGCTTGTTCAATGTCGTAAAGCTTGCCTTAGATTTTAAAAATTCCGGATAGGTTTTTAGATTTCCTTCCGGATTAGAAATGGACAGAACATTCCCGTATAACGGAAACGCACTGCGTTCGGGACTAAAATAAGTATCATAGTCTTCCCAAGCCCAACCTGGTCCAAACTTATCATTGGCGTAATTATCCGTGACTAATTTTACAAATTTGTGATTCTTTATAAAGTTCAAGGCGGTACTATCCTTAAAATAAGGATGCAAGAAACTTGGATCTCCGGTGCCTTTTACAATTAACGTATCCTGATCCACCGCATATTTTAATGCAGGCACATTTTCTGGTAAATATTGTAAAGCGGTAAAAAGAGTAAAGATTTTGGTATTACTGGCAGGTGTAAAATAACGCTCCCCATTATGGTTAAAAACAGTATCCTTCGTTCTGGGATTATACACCATAAATCCTGTAAATTGATTATCAAAAAAATTGGAGCTCAAGGATTTTTCTAAATGCTTGGAAACTTTAGCAGATTTACAGTTTAAAAAAAGAAGCGAAAGAATTACAAATAAAGAATATCGAAGGGTTTGCGAAGCTATTTTCATATCAAGAAATTAAAACATCAATATTTAAAGATAGGCTATAAATTGGAAAAGATAAAAATCACGTCTAGATTCTCTTCATGAACCTTAATGTTTGGATTCACTACCAAACTGCATCAAAGCCGATTTCAACTGCTCCAAATCGGATTGCGTATGATTTGCGGTAATCACTATACGATTCATCATCGTATCATAATTGGGATATTTAAAATTAGTAATGATAATATCCTTAGATTTTAAAAAATCAAAAATACCAGCACCTTGACAATAAATCACGGGATAACTCGGATCATATTTGAAAAGTTTAGGCAAATCGATATTAGCATGTAGAAACTGTAGATTGTCTCTTAGTTTATTGAGTTGATTTTGCAATAAATCCTGAGCATCAAAAAAGGTTTGCAAAAAAATTGGATTCATCCCCGAAGCAGAAATAAAAACAGAATCATCTTGTATCGTCTGAATGATTTGTTGATCACCTGCAATAACGCCTCCCGAACACCCATAAGCTTTGGTAAGTGAACTGATCATTATTTTCTGTGCAATTTTTGGATGATGGATTGTTTCAAAAACACCGTGGCCATTACGCCCAATAATTCCCAAACTATGGGATTCATCAATTAATAAAGTGATCTGTTTATTTGGAGAAATCGCATTTAAAAAATCAAAATTGGTGGGCTGCACCTCCAAAGATATAATGGCATCTGCAGCAATTACTACAGATTCCTTTAAATCATCTGTCAATCTGGGATGCAATTTTCCCTCACCAAACAACGGCAAACTTGAATTTTTTAAAATGGCAGGATGTGTTTTGGGATAGTGATAAAAGTGTTCGTGGCTTTTTGACAAATAATCAATGACCAATTTTCCAGCCAAGGTTCCTGAAGATACGGTTAGCGCCGCTTCTGCACCACTAATTCTTGCTAATAGCGCTTCCGCTTTTTGGTAAATACCCAATTTAATATTAGAGTTTCTAGAACTGCCATATGCGGTACCCCAAATATTTATACTGTTATAAAGAAGTTTTTGAAAGTGAGGATTTGTGGCCATCCCCAAGTAGGACGTTCCCCCAAAATAGAGATATTCTTGACCTTCAACTACAATCGTACTATCGGGAAATTGCGCAACGGTCATTGGCTAATCTGTTAAAGTAACCCCAGTGCCATTAAGATCACTATAATAAACCATGCCGTCTTTAATCTTTACACCGGTGGCGATATCTTCTGACAATAATAACGCGCCATCCATATCAACATAATCTAAAAGTGGCAATAAATGGGCAATGGCCGAAATACCAACGGTTGATTCGGTCATACATCCTACCATGGTTTTCATTTCCAATTGTCGGGCTTTTACCAACATCCGTCGGGCAGGAGTTAAGCCACCACATTTGGTCAACTTTACGTTCACGCCATGGAAATGCTCATAACATTTATCAACATCAGCTTCCACTTGGCAACTTTCGTCAGCAATAATTGGTAACACAGACTGTTCAAATACTTTTTTATGACCTTTCCAATCATCCGCAGGCAAAGGTTGTTCTATAAACTCAACACCCAATTCCTTAAGTGCAATAGCATTCGAAATCGTTTCATCAGCTGTCCATCCGCAGTTGGCATCTACCCTGAAAATGGCATCTGTATGTTTACGAAGTTCTGTGATAATTTCAATATCTTGATGAGAACCCAATTTAATTTTATAAATCGGCCAAGGCACTTCTTTCAATTTAGACACCATCTTTTCAATGGTATCCATGCCTATCGTATAATCAGTTAATGGAATATTGCTTATGTCATACTCCCATAATTGATATAACTTCTGCTCTGCTTTTCGCGCATACCAATCATTATAAGCGATATCCAAAGCACATAACGCAAACATATTGTGGGATAATTGAGAACGCATTTTTTCCCAAAATTCCTCTGGTGCCATTCCTGACGAATCCGCAATAAGCGGCTCCAATTGCTCCAAATCGCGCATCATATCTGGGACTCCAATTTTATAATATGGATTTGCTGTGGCCTCACCAAAACCAGAAATACCATCTTCTCGTAGTTCAACGACTAAGGATGACTGCTCATCATGAGATTCTCTTGAAATGGTAAAAGTGTGTCTTAACTTTAAAATAAATGGTCTAAGAATAAGTTGCATGTTATAGATTTTTACGCCACTCTTTCCGCTTCTATAAACCGCAGAGCTGACGCTTATTTATAAACATCGAATTTAATAAATATTTAAGTGATTTACACTTGGCATAGGCATTAAAAGATAGATTTATATGCTAATTCCATATATAAACTCTAAAAGACTATCCTATTTTTAAAATTTTCATGGAGTCTATCCAATCGATTTAGAATTCATGAAATAGCAATGCCGTTTCGACAATTCTATCTCATATATCCCTCGAAGGTTTATTTATAAAAAGGGAAGAAAGGTTAAGATTATCCCTATCCATCGTTACTATTTATGCCAACAAAAATTAAAACCCTCGCTCTGCCTTCAATTTTTCATAAGCATCTTTGACTTGCCTAAATTTCTCTACGGCCCCTTTTTGATGCTCTGGTCCTAAATGAGCCACGCGATCGGGATGGTATTTTTTTGCCATTTTACGGTAAGCGCTTTTAATATCATCAGAAGAAGCTTCTTTTGTGATTTCAAGAATCTTGTAGGCATTGTCACTGCTGTCATAAAACATAGCTTTGATGCTTTCAAAATCTCGCGAGCTAATTCCCAAATAACCTGCGATAGTCTGGATTTGACTCACTTCACTTTCGATGACCATGCCATCTGCTTTCGCAATTCCGAAGAGGAAATGCAAGAGTTGCAATCGAGAGGCATGATCCATCATTTGCTGAATCTGCAGGCAAACTTGACGCACCGGTATTTCTTGCTGATTAATGCCTTTAAATAACTTGAACGCTTGATTGGCCCGCTCCTGTCCGTACATGCTCACAAATTGCTGACGCACAAAGTCCATTTCTCGCTGGTCTTGATGTCCATCGGCTTTGATTACCACTGAAGCTAAGATCAATAGGCTCACTTCAAAATCGCCCGGCTTTGTTTGGGGGCGCGCTTCAGCTTGCCTTCTGTATGTGGGTTGATTTTTTTGTTTCGTTTGCCAATCTCCTAAAAGGTTCCCTCCATTGCCTGCCTGCGCATCTATAAAACTCCCAATTACCAATCCGATAATAGCACCAATTGGCCCTCCAAAAGACCATCCTAATCCCGCACCTATCCATTTTGAAACACTCATATTCCTATTTTATTTTTAGAATCTCAAAGATACTATAGTTCATCTTTTTAAACTTGTATTTCGTATGGAAATTTCCATTGAGAAAACATATGCTATCATTAAAACACAAAAGGTTAGCCGATGAGATAAGGTCAATTTTTTTGTATCTTTGCAGTTCCGAACTTCGGGACAATTTATTAATTTTTAATATTAAAATATATGTATCCAGCAGAATTAGTAAAACCAATGCGAGAAGACTTGACTAAAGTCGGATTTGAAGAACTCCACACCGCTCAAGAGGTTGATGCAGCTATTGCAAAAGACGGAACAACATTATTAGTCATTAATTCAGTTTGTGGCTGTGCGGCAGCTAATGCACGTCCAGGCGCACGAATGAGTTTACAAAACGAAAAACATCCTGATCATATTGTAACGGTATTTGCAGGTGTTGACAAGGATGCTGTTAGTCAAGCAAGACAACATATGGTGCCTTTTCCTCCAAGCTCACCAGCTATGGCCTTATTTAAAGATGGCGAATTGGTGCACATGTTAGAGCGTCATCACATTGAGGGAAGACCTGCAGAATTGATTGCAGAAAATCTTGTTGATGCTTATAATCAGTATTGTTAAAAAGTTAAAAGCTTGGAGCACGAAGCTTGAAGTTTCACTTTTAAATTTTAAAGAACCACGGTAAATTTATCGTGGTTTTACGTTTTTAAGAGTTATCCTTTTGAATTACAGACCATTTCCGAAAACTGTCTAAATTTTCATACATAGCAACTTTCTGGTTAAAGCTGGGAGTCTTATTTCTATAATTTAAAGGTTTTCAGCGTGGCGTCGATGTAATTGATTGACATGTGAAGATGAGATTTCACATTTAAATGAATTTAAGTTACCCTTCTAAATCTGGCAGACACCTCCGTACTTTAATAGTAATAAATTTCAATTTTTGGCTTTTGCCAATCAAACCTTCAAATGAGTTCAAGAGGATATTTAAACTATTCTACTTCTATTGCACTTCAATTTAACCAAACTCCTTCAAAAATCTAATAAACTAGAAACTACCATCAATCTGCAATGTAATCGCTAATAAAATGCGTTTCGGTAAATTTGTCGCAACATTTAGAATGTAAAAACAATACCTGCAATGCCACTTATTACTAGGTTTTTAGGCTGATATTTTATTATTTTGCAACATGCGAAAACTATTAGCTTACCCTCTGACCATTTTATATTTCATTTGTTTTGGAATCACTTTGATTGTATTCCATCCTATTCAATGGATTGCTTACAATGTATTTGGTTACGAAGCGCTTAAAATTACTGTGGATTGGTTCCAGTTTTTTTTATTGCGTTGCCTTAATATTTTGGGGACGCGCTTTACGTTTACAAACCCATATGATATTGCCACCGATCAACCACTAATTATCGTGGCTAATCATCAAAGTATGTATGATATTTCTCCAATGATGTGGTACATGCGGAAACATCATCCCAAGTTTATTTCCAAAAAGGAATTAGGCAAAGGCATCCCAAGTGTATCCTATAATTTACGCCATGGCGGCTCCGTATTGATTGATCGCAAAAATCCAAGACAAGCGATACCTGCCATTATGAAATTTGGGGAGTACATCGAAAAAAGCAAACATGCGGCAGTTATTTTTCCTGAAGGCACACGAAGTATAACAGGTGTTCCAAAACCTTTTCAGACGAAAGGGTTGGAAATTTTGATGAAAAAAACTCCGTCAGCGACCATCGTTCCTATCAGTATTAACAATTCTTGGAAAATGATGCGGTACGGAAAATTTCCCATGGGAATTGGAAATCATTTAACATTCACGGTACATCAACCTCTCAAAATTGCTACCTTTGTAGATAAGGAAGAGCTAATTCGGACGGTAGAACAGACGATTTCTTCAAATATTCACCCATAAATCTCAAATAAGATGTCATTAAAAAATATTCGTTTGGAAGTGATGCAGCATCTCGAGAAAGACGTTGAATCACTCATTGAAAAATATTTAATCCCGATTGATAGCATTTGGCAACCTTCTGATTTTTTACCAAATTCAGAAAGTGATAATTTCTATGAAGAGGTTCGCGAAATACGCGAATTATCCAAAGACTTACCTTACGATTTTTGGGTGGTTTTAGTGGGAGATATGATTACCGAAGAAGCCTTACCAACCTATGAATCTTGGTTAATGGATGTAGAAGGTGTCGATCAGGTAGGACGGAATTCTTGGGGGAAATGGGTACGTCATTGGACGGGTGAAGAAAACAGACATGGCGACGTCCTCAACAAATATTTGTATTTGTCTGGGCGTGTCAATATGAAAGAAATTGAAATAACCACGCAACATTTAATTGCTGATGGTTTTGATATTGGAACCGATAGAGATCCCTATAAAAATTTTATTTATACAAGTTTTCAAGAACTGGCCACCTACGTTTCCCATAACCGTGTGGCAAAAATTGCGAAAGAAAAAGGCAATCGACAACTTTTTAAAATGTGCAATATGATTGCTGGGGATGAAATGCGCCACCATCATGCCTACTCTGAGTTTGTCGAGCGTATTTTCGCAGTAGATCCTAACCAAATGATGGTAGCGTTTCAAACAATGATGAAACAAAAAATTACCATGCCTGCTCATTTCTTGAGAGAATCTGGTGATAGAATAGGAACTGCTTTTGAAGAATTTTCCAATACTGCCCAGCGGATTGGCGTTTATACGTCTGCCGATTATGTAGATATTTTAGAAAAACTGGTCGACCGTTGGGACCTAGGAAATATTAAGAATCTTTCAGACGATGGCGAAAAAGCAAGAGACTACCTCATGAAACTTCCAGACCGTATGAAACGCTTGGCCGATCGGATGAGAGTTCCTGAAAATTCCTATCAGTTTAAATGGGTGGAACCTGCTCGACTTAAATAATTCATTTTTAATAAAAATCAAATTCCTTTTATCAACATAAAAGGAATTTTTTATTAATACCTATGACAACAGAAATACAAATTCAAAAAACTATAGCTTTCGTAAAACAGCAACTTGCCGATGCTGAAGGCGGACACGACTGGTTTCACATTCAAAGAGTCCTTAATAACGCTATGCTTATTGCCAAAAGCGAGAACGTCGATATTTTCATCGTTCAACTCGGAGCCTTACTGCATGATATTGCCGATAGCAAATTTCACAATGGTGATGAAACCGTTGGCCCGAAAGTGGCGCGAGAGTTTTTAAATACGCTCAATGTCGATGCAGTCATTATTGAGCACGTCGTAAAAATTATTGAAAACATATCCTTTGCAGGCGGCAATGAACATCAAAAATTTAAATCGTTGGAACTTGACGTCCTTCAAGACGCCGATCGTTTGGATGCTATTGGAGCTATCGGGATCGCCCGAACGTTCAACTACGGCGGATTCAAGAACAGAGCAATGTTTGATCCGTCCATCAAGCCTGACCTTGAGATGACCAAGGAAACCTACAAAGCCTCCAATGCTCCGACCATCAATCATTTTTATGAAAAGTTATTATTGCTTAAAGATAAAATGAACACGGACACCGGCAGAAAGATTGCCGCTGATCGCCATCAATTTATGGAGCAATTCCTAGAACAATTTTATGCAGAATGGGAAGGTCAAAAATAAACCACAATAAACTAAGATACCATAGATCTTTCTAACAGACTAAATGTCTGATGAATTTGTGAAATCCAGTGTAAACAATGTAGAGTAATATTTTCAGAGAACAGGAAATTTTTGGAAATTCGTGAAATTCGTGGCAAAATTTTTAAAAGTCAAAGAAAAGGATTCACTTAAATGGTTATTGCTCCACTAAATTCATACGTAGTTTTATTAATTGATAAAAAAAAAGACCTCACAGGTTTCCCTCCAATGTTGAAGCCTCGGCGGAAGAGTAAATACCTGAGAGATCTGAATATCTCAAAAGACGAGAAACGGATTTTTATATTTTTTAATCCATTATCGGTGTTACGGTATAACCAGCATTTCTCAACAGATTGATAACGCCTTGATCGCCTCCCAGATGCGCTGCACCCACACCATAAAAAGTTGAAACTTCTTTTGAAAATTTAGCGATTTCCGGAATCCATTTATTATTTCTGTCATCCAAAAACTTCTTCATCAATTCCGTATCATGGTTCATGTATTCATCCATATATCCATATAAAGTTTCAATATTTTCTGCGGTATAAATCTGTGCCATTTTATGGAAAATTTCAGCATTTTTTTCAGGATTCTGTATGATTTCAACCAAATCATCAATCTGCTTTTCATAAGAGGTGTGCTCAAAAATAGCCACTTGAGATTGATAAGTTTCCAATCCTTTTAGCTCTTTCTTGCCTTCTTTTGCCATGTTTATCAAGCTCATCTCAAAACTTGCCATCGGCTCTTCCACTAATGCCATTAAAATAACGGACATTAACATAAAAGGTTTTACCGTGTTATACACTTGCATGCCATTTCCTGTTTTATCTTTCAAATAAGTATCTAACAGTTCATACTCACTATCATCCATGTACGATTTCAGTACTGTGCCTTTGTCTAAATAAGAATGCGCCATGATATCTTTCATAAATATAGGGCTTGCCATATCCAGCTCTAAAACGACTTGTTCAGAAGATTCAAATGCATCTTTTACTTTGTCTTTTAAATTAAAATCTTTCTGAGGAATGAGGTGCATAGTTCCGAAGAGATAAGACGTTTTAATGTCATTGCCTTCAATTTTCCATAAATTACTAGATTCTTGGGCATGTGTAGTCGTTATAAAGAAACTTATTACTACAGTTACAATAATTTTGATGAGTGTGTTCATAATTTTTAATTCGTTTAAAGTTAAAATAAATTTTCTTGAATGATTATTGATTCTGAGATCAAATTACCTTCAAAAAAAATCATGAAACAAGAGAAGCATTCCCACTTTTAGAAAAATAGGAAGAAAAATTTTAGGTTCTGAATGCTGTATATCAACTACTTAGCGCCGTAAAGACCGGATTTAAATAATAAAAACGAGCCAACCCTAATTTTATAAATTTCGGGTAAAACCATTGTTTTTTAATCTAATTGATTCAGCTGCTTGATGTAGAAAGAAGGATTCAAGCCAGTATTTTGTTTGAAATATTTCGTGAAAGAATCGGCGCTTTTGTAACCCAAATCTTCAGCAATGGATTGGATAGAAAACGAGCGAAAACGCGTATCATTTTCCAATCTCACAATGGCATAATTGATACGAAGATCGTTGATGTAGGTATGAAGTTTTTTTGGAAGTGAGAATTTACAACTTTAGAAAGATAAGTGGTATTAGTTTTTATTTTCTTTGCTACATTGTAAGCATTGCAATCCTTTTTTAAAAAATATTCCTGTGATTCTAATTTTTGAAGACCTTCTAGAATCTGTTGTGTGACCTCTTCGCTAACGTCTGAAGTTGATCTTTCTTCTAACACATCATCTTTGGTATCTACGATCTGAAAATTTTCTTTTGTTTTCACAGCGCTTAACTTTTGATGTAAATTCAAGAATTTAAGTTCGTTTCTTTTTTTATTCCTGTGAAACTTAACAAGAACATAAAGCAATCCCAAAATTACAAATGCCGCGCCAATTCCTAAAAACAACAAATAATTTTCTTGTTTATTTTTATCAGACTTCAATTGTTGAAGCTCGTTTTGAAAGTTTTCTACTTTCTTATCATTAAAACCGGTATCTATTATTTGATGCAGACCTTTATTGAAATCATGCTTTTGAATGTATTTTTCGAAATAATAATTTGCCTTTTCATAATCTCCCTTTTCTTTATAAGCTCCGGCCAATAATTTATAATTTTCATCATTATTGGTATAATTTAAGCTGTCACGCTCTGTCAATGCAACCGACTTTTCCAAAATAGCAATGACTTCATCATAATTTTTTACCTTATAATGAACGGAGGCCAATAAAAATCGGGTTCCCATCAATGTAATGTCATTTCCCATGACAACGCCTAATGAATCCGCCTTGTTTAAAAACCTGAAAGCCTTCTCAAATTGATTTTTTTCAGCATAAGCCGTACCCATAAATTCATAGATTCCTTGCTCTGAAAATTGATCATTGTAAACTTTTGAGAGTTTTAAAGCTTCATTACTATAAAACAGAACGGAATCTGGTTGATGCAATTTCGTATACACCAAGGCCTGCAACATATCGTTTTTATATAAGAGATCATTGATCAGATCTTTATCATTTTCAAGAATCAATTTCCTATTATCTTTTATAATCACAAGCGCCTCATCATAAGCTCCAATTTGATCCTTAAAATATGCCAAATTATGGTTGATGGAAATCGTAGATAGATTTAAACCATTGGCTTCAGACACGCGAATGGCTTTGAAATAGGATGGTAGCACCTTGTCGTAAGTACCAAGGTCAGAATAAATGTTGCCTAAAGTATTATAAACACTTACTTTCAATTTTGGATTGTCAACTTTGTCTAGCAGTTTTTCAGCAGACAATTGATTTTCCAAAGCGAGACTTACGTTGCCCAATATGCGATTGGACTCTCCCATGAGGTTGAGCGCCAAACATTGGCCTTCATAGTCATTTGTCTTTTCAGCTCTTTTTAAATAATAATTGCAATATAAAATCGATGTTTTCGGATCAGACCTCATGTGTTCAACTATCAATTCCTTAAGTTCAGAATTAGATAGGTGCGTCAAGGTGTCTTTTTGTTGGGCACTTAAAAATAAAGAGCCTAATAAAAAAACGAAAAAGAGAAGCTTTTAACTCATTGACAGGACATCGACAAAACATGATACCAAATATAAACATTAAAATAACTTTAGCTGACCATCCTTGAATTGTTCATGAAGTGTTGTATTTAATTTTGGCATGGATTTATCTTTAAAATATTTACGTTTTGCCATTTTAACCATATCGGTAATTTGCTTGGCAATCTCACCTTCACCTCTCATTCGAGTGCCAAAACGGGAATCATTTAAATTACCACCGTGGCAACTTTCAATTTGATGCAAAACTTTATCGGCACGATCAGGCATGGTCTTTTTAATCCAATCGGCAAAAATCTCTCCAACTGCACCATTAAGTCTTACGATGTTATGACTCATGTTCAACGCTCCCATTTCTGATACTTTTTTGGCCAATGGCAAGACTTCATGACTATTTATTGACGGAATTATGGGTGCCATCATCACATTCACTGGGATTCCGTTTTCTGATAATATTTTCACAGTTTCCAGACGCTTTTTGATAGTAGCTGTGCGCGGCTCCAAAACCCTGCGGGTATCTTCTGAAAGTGACGTAATAGAAAGATTGACGGCTATTAAATTGTTCTTGGCCAATGCTTTCAATAGGTCTAAATCTCTAAGAATCAATGCGTTTTTAGTTATGATGCCAACAGGATGCTTATATTTTAAAAACACTTCCAGGCATCTTCTGGTAATTTCAAATTGTTTTTCGGCAGGTTGATAACAATCGGTATTTCCAGACATCACAATAATCTGTGCTTCCCAGCTTTTTCTAGTAATAAACTTTTCTAATAGTAGCGGTGCCTCTTTTTTAACCAAGATCCGACGTTCAAAATCCAAGCCGGCGCTGTAGCCCCAAAACTCATGCGTGTTGCGGGCATAGCAATAGATGCAACCGTGCTCACACCCCTGATACATATTCATTGAATAGCCCATGCCCACATCTGGACTTTTAACTTTATTTACAATGGTTTTTGGAAATACGTCCAGATAGAGTGTTTTATTCTTGTCGGCTTCTTCCCCTTCCAAAGCGCAATACTCAAGAAAATCGTCACGCATTTCATGACTTAATTCGAAAAAACGATTAGGAACATTGATTTGTGCTCCTCGACCTTTGATGGTAGGATTTGGGTCCATAATTATAATTCTATTGATAACTCTCCTAGTAAGAAAGAGACCATAAAGCTACTACCAAATCCTTCCAATTGATGGCTACAGATTGTAGAAATTAAACTTATTAATTCATTATCAAATGTTTGAGGTATGTTCACACGCTTCTAAAAGCTAAAAAATAACATCGTTTTAACAGTTAGAAAGCATTTAAACTACGTAAAAAATCGATATTTTTGGCGCTCACAAATAATTTGAAAACATGAAGAAATTAGTGCTCTCCCTCACCATTTTTATGATGACCTTCTCATCGGCTCTAAAAGCAGACGAAGGCATGTGGTTTTTAATGCATATTGAACGTCTTAACCAAAGAGATATGCAAAAAATGGGACTTCAATTGACTGCTGAAGAAATTTACAGCGTTAACAATAGAAGTTTAAAGGATGCCATCGTACAGTTTAATGGTGGTTGTACCGCCAGTATTGTTTCTGAAAATGGCTTGGTATTGACCAATCATCACTGCGGATACGATGCTATTGCCGAATTATCGACTGCAGATAGAAATCACCTAAAAGATGGTTATTGGGCAAAATCATTGGATGCCGAATTAAAGCCGGAAAGCTTGTACGTCCGATTTTTTGTAAGAATGGATGATGTTTCAAAACGTATTTTATCACAGGTTAATGATAAAATGACTGAGAAAGAACGTGAAGCAGCTATAAATAAAGAGATTGCAAAAATTGAAAAAGAAAATAACGACGGTGGAAAATATACCGTTTCTGTACGTTCATTTTATCAAGGCAATGAGTTTTACTATTTCGTTTATGAAGATTTCACAGATGTACGTTTAGTTGGAACACCGCCAGAAAGTGTTGGAAAATATGGAGGAGATACTGACAACTGGGAGTGGCCAAGACATACTGGCGACTTTTCATTATTCAGAGTTTATGCTGACCAAGATGGAAATCCAGCTGAGTATTCTACAGCTAACATACCACTAAAATCAAAATACCATCTTCCAGTAAGTATCGATGGCGTTAAAGAAAATGATTTTGCCATGATATTAGGATATCCTGGTAGAACCAACCGTTGGATGCCTGCGCAAGGTGTTGAACAAAACGTGAAGTTTGCTTATCCTGCTTGGGTTGAAGGTTCAAAAACAAGTATGGACGTGATGAAAAAGTACATGGATAATGATGACGCCATCAATTTAATGTACGCTTCTTCTTACGCAAGTATCGCCAACTACTGGAAAAACCGTGGAGGCATGATCGACGCTTTAACTGCCCATAAAACGGTAGAAACAAAATCCAAAGTTGAGGATGAATTTAATAAATGGGCCAACAAAAAGAAAAACAAAGCTGAATATGGCGATGTAATTTCTGATATCAATGCTTATTACAAATTGACTAATGAAAAAGCACGACACGACAACTATTTAACAGGTATTTTACGTGGTAGTAAATTTGCAGCGTTACCCTATAGATTAGGGAATGCGCTAGTGGAATATAGTGGAGCGAATGAAGCTGCACGCGAAAACATGCTTCCAAGATTGCAAGCTTTTGTAGAAAGCTCATATAAAGATTACTATTTGCCTTTGGAAAAAGAAATTCTTGCCAAACAGCTGAATTTATATGCTTCAAAAGCTAATTATCCACTCCCTGAAATCGTGAAAGAAGTTGGGGATAAGAATAATAATGATTTCACAGCGTATGTAGAGTCTATTTTTAATGAGAGCTTCTTTACTTCAAAAGAGAGCATTACCGCCTTTTTAGAGAATCCAGATGCGGCAAAATTAGAAAAGGATCCCCTGTACAAGTTGTCTAATCAATTAATGACAAAATACCGCGAGCAACCTGAAAACATTGTACAACCAGAGAATGATTATCAAGCTGCTTTCAGAAAGTTAGTTGCTGGATTACGCGAATCTGGATTGAGTAAAATTCAATATTCTGATGCTAACTCAACCCTACGTTTAAGTTATGGAAAAGTAAGAGGTTTACCTGCAGATGACAGAAACGATGCAGAATTCAACAACTACACTACGTTGAAAGGTATGATTGCTAAATACGTTCCAAACGATGATGAATTTGACTTGCCAGCACATATGTTAGATATGTACGCGAAAAAAGACTACGGACGTTATGCCAATGAAAGAGGCGAACTTTCAGTTAACTTTTTATCAGATAATGACATTACCGGTGGTAACTCAGGATCTCCTGTAATTAATGGTAATGGTGAATTGATTGGTTTAGCATTTGACGGCAATATTGAAGCTATGGCTGGAGATGTTATTTTTGATAGTGATTTGCAACGCACCATCAACGTTGATATTAGATACGTACTTTGGTTGATTGACAAATATTCTGACGCCAAACATATTGTTGATGAATTGACGATTGTTGGAGGGAAGTCATAAAAATGACGGAAGACGGAAGACGGAAGACGGAAGACGGAAGTTTAAAAATTAGGAAAATGCGAACTAGCTGAACTGGTTCGCATTTTTTTATTGTTATCTATTTATATATAAATGCTGAGATGTGAATAATATAGAACGCTGATGACGCTGATTTTTTATGATTTTCACTGAATCTTTTTTAATCTAAATCTTGAGGATTTCGTTTCAAAGTTTTTGAAGTTGTAGAAATAAAATCAACGAAGAACAGCTGTATCTGTGTCACACAACTGAACGAATGGGCAGATCTGTGTTCTATTTCCCGGGAAACTCCGCTTTACGTTTTTCCAAAAAAGCAGTGGTGCCTTCTACAAAATCTTCCGTACCGAAACACTTTCCAAATTGTTTGATTTCAACTTTATAACCGTTCACGCCATCTTTATAATTGGCGTTGATGGCTTTTATAGCGCCTTTAATGGCGACAGGAGAATTACGCATGATTTTACCCGCAATCTTTTCGCAAAGAGGGATAAGATCGTCTTGTGTAGTCACGTGATTGACCAGCCCGTAAGCTTCTGCAGTTTCAGCATCAATCATACTTGCGGTCATAATTAGTTCCATAGCGCGACCTTTACCCACCAATTGAGGTAAACGTTGGGTACCGCCATAACCTGGAATGACTCCCAAGGAGGTTTCTGGTAAACCCATTTTAGCATTATCACTCGCAATTCTGAAATGACAGGCCATTGCTAACTCGAGTCCGCCACCGAGTGCAAATCCGTTGACTGCGGCGATAACCGGCGTTGAAAGGTTTTCAATATAATCGAATAACAACTCTTGACCTTTAGCCGCTAATTTTCCACCATCTTCCACATCAAAATTGGCAAATTCACTAATATCGGCACCCGCGACAAAAGCTTTTTCACCGCTGCCTGTGATGATAATTACTTTAGTTTTTTTGTCCTTATCCGCTACTTTAAAAGCTTGATTCAGCTCATTAATGGTCGCTTTGTTCAAGGCATTTAACTTATTTGGCCGATTGATGGTTATGGTTGTTATACCATCTTTAGCTTTGGAGAGAATGTTTTCGTAAGACATATAAATACATTTTTCATTTCCGCGAAAGCGGAAACCTGATTTTAAAAAACTTCAATTTTGAAGATAATTCTACTTTTTTATTCTTTCGGAAAAGTTACTGTAAAAATCGTGCCTCTTCCCTTTTGTGAAGTAAAGGTAATAGTTCCGTTGTAAGTTTCGACAATATTCTTGACCATCGCTAATCCGAGGCCCATCCCGCTCGACTTCGTTGTAAATTTAGGCTCAAATATTCTCGCAGTATTTTCTTCGGTAATGCCTTTGCCATTGTCAGATACCGTAATTTTAACCATCCCCTCTTCAGACATCACGCTCACGACTACCTTAGGCTCTTTATCTTCTGCAATGGCCTGGGTGGCATTTTTGACCAAATTGGTAACCACACGAATCAATTGCGTGCGATCCAACTTGGAGATAATTTCCTTTTCATCGGCCACAAAAACAATATAATCTTCACTAAAAATATCTAAAGCCAATTTTACAATTTCAACCACGTTAAGGGTTTCATTTTGTTGTGCCGGCATTTTAGCGAAATTTGAAAAGGCTGATGCAATGGAGCTCATCGTATCAATTTGCTGGATGAGTGTTTTACTATATTCATCCAACTTTTGATAGATTTCGGGATCACCATGATCAAATTTGCGTTGAAAACTCTGAACGCTCAAACGCATCGGTGTCAACGGGTTTTTAATTTCGTGTGCCACTTGTTTTGCCATTTCCCGCCAAGCTTGCTCACGTTCTGATGTTGCCAATTTAACGGCACTTTCCTCCAACTCATCAATCATATTATTGTAAGACCTAACCAAAGTGGCGATTTCCTCACTGGAAGATTCGATTTCAATCCTTGTATTGCGTTTTTCCAACCGTGTTGCCTTTATTTTTTCACTAATGGTCTTCAGAGATTTGGTAATGTATTTGGATAAGAAGTAGGCCAATACAATAGCCAAAATGAGCATTGCTAAATAAGCATATGCCAAACGCTCTAAAAACTCATTCAATTCCTTATTTAAAAAATCATCATTTTCAAGGTAAGGCAACTTCAAAATAGCGATAGGCTTGAATTTTTTATCGGTAATATAAGTGTATGATGATTGATAGGTTTGATCATTAAATTTGGTTTTCTCTACATAACGGTGCTCCGAAGTGTTGGAAAGCATATTTAAAATATGGGCACTTAAACATTGTGAAATTGTATCCCCTTCAATCGTAGACTTCGAAGACATCAGCATACCGCCTTCCAAATCGGAGATATCAATTTGACTCTGATGGATATCTGCAATTTTATAAATCTCCTCTTTAAAAATCAATCGAACTTTTTCCGTAACCACCTCCCAGGTTGTTCCGCGAATTACAAAGTTAATGTGACGCTTGATATTATCTTCCTTGCGCTCCAAACGATCTCTATGATACGCCTGTGCCTCTTCATTATACTGATAGATTGTAACACCGGCAATCAAGACAGAAGCAATGAGCACCAACAGGATCATGGATAAAAAGATGCGTACGCGTAAAGAAAGTCGTCTGATTCTCATTTAAAAAGTTGTAGTTCGATAAAGGTAGCAATTATCACACCAAGAAACCCTTAGGGTAATTTTCAAAAAAGTAAAAACATCCAAATTCCTAATACTGTTAGCAACTGAAATCGTTTTAAGTAACTTTTTTACGTATGTTCATCAAACATTTGCGGAAATCTGGGTCATCAACTGAAATTTTTCTGAGTGTAAAGTTTGTCCAACTGAGGAGGTTATAACCCAAAGTTCTGAAAAGCAAATATAAAGCCTTATGAGAACATCGTACTATGATTTGAATTGTCTATGAATTAGAATTTTTCTCTCGAATATTCTTGTAAATCTTGAAACCTAACATCAATAAAATGCCAAGAACGAGAATACCAACCACTCCAAAAATCCAGTTAAGCGAATTTTTTAGAATAACCAAAAACACGACAGAGAACAAAATAAACGTAGCACCCTCATTCCAGAGTCTCATGAAATTGGAAGTTTTTTTGACCTCATCGCGTTGTAACTGTTTATAATAGTGATGGGTTTTTAAGTGATAAGATATCAGCAATACTACAAAAGATAGTTTCACATGCATCCAGCCCTGTTGTAACCATGCCGGCATCAAAATGATTAACCAAATTCCAAAAACGGTTGCCAATATTGCAGAAGGCCAAGTAATGATATTCCATAAACGATTCGCCATCAGCTTGAGTTGTTTTCCGAGAATTTCCTTTTCCGGAGATGGCTTATGAAAGGATTCAATTTGATACACAAACAGCCGCGGAATGTAGAACAGCCCCGCAAACCAGGTAATAACGAAAATAAGATGAAGCGATTTTATATAGTTGTAATATTCCATTACTCATTAATTAATTGAACATCTTTAGGAATTAAATTCTTCCTGATTTCACGATTCAGAAAGTAGGCGGTTACTATAGTCGCCAAAACATCTGAAATCGGAAATGAAATCCACACGCCTAATTCTCCATAAAAATTTGGTAAAATCAAGATGAGCGGAATGAAAAAGATACCTTGTCTGCTTAAAGTCAATAACAAAGCTGGACCTGCTTTCCCGATGGCTTGAAAATAAGCTGCACCGATCAATTGCCAGGCAATAATAGGTGTTGCGGCAAATACCCAACGCATATCATTTGGTGCTTGACGAACGACATCTACATCTGTGGTAAACATTCTGGTAATACTTTCGGGGAATATCATCAAAACAATAAATACTAAAGTTGCCAAAATAGCCGCATATTTAATGGCTGTATTAATTGTTTCCCGAACGCGATGGTAGTTTTTTGCACCGTAATTAAATCCCGCAATTGGCAAAAAACCTTGGGTAACCCCAAGCACAGGAAACATGGCAAACATTAGCATTCTACCGGCAATTGCATAAGACGTTACAGATGCTTCACCTCCCAAATCAAAAAGGATATTGTTCATAAACAAGTACGTAACACTTACTACCGCCTGTCTTGCTAAGGTCACAAATCCTAAAGAACTGATTTCTTTTACAATCGGGAAATTCAGCCCCAAATGAGTAAAATTGATTTTCATTTCTGATTTCTTGGACGCAAAATACCATACAATGAATGCCAAACAAATAACGTATGAAAGTGTTGTAGCCCAAGCCGCGCCGGCCATCCCGAAGTCCATGAGATTAATAAACACATAATCCATAATCAAGTTGCTAACCGATGGGATCATCATCGCATACATGGCAAACTTAGGTTTACCTTCTGCACGAATCACTGTATTCGCCATCATACAAAGTGCCAAAAGAGGAACTCCGTAAAGGACAATTTGATAATAGATTTTTGCAGGTTCAAAAATGGCTCCTTTCCCTCCAAAAGAATCAATAATGGAATCTGCAAAAAGCAGCCCCACAGCAACCATGGTGAGCGTCAATATTAATGTTAAAGTAATTTGATTGCCAAATACCTTAAGTGCCTTTTTATGATTATTTGAACCTAATGCTCTCGAAATTATGGAAGAACCACCAATCCCAATAGCCATCCCTAAAGCGGCAATAAAAAAAGATACGGGTAAAACTACATTGATAGCAGCAATCGCTGTGGAGCCAATCCAGTTACCGACAAAAATAGTATCCACCAAAATATTAAGCGACATTACCAAAATCCCAATAGAAGCTGGAACAGCTTGTTTTATGAGAAGTTTACTAATGGGTTGTGTGCCTAAATCTTGAGAGGAATCTTTTGCCATTATGCAAGTACAGGTTCAGAATTAGCCCACTCATTGATCCAATTGGAGAGTATGGCCACAAACTCGTCGTCATCATTTAAACATGGGACTGTTGTAAATTCCTTTCCACCCATTTCATGGAAAATTTCTTCGCCTTCCATGGCAATTTCTTCTAATGTTTCTAAACAATCACTTACAAATGCAGGCGTAACCACCGCCATTTTTTTTATGCCTTGTTTTCCTAATCGCTCAATAGTTATATCCGTAGCTGGTTTCAACCATGGGTCAAATCCTAATCGCGATTGGAACGATGAAGAATAGGTGCCGGGCACTAAACTCAATTTCTCAGCCACTAAACGTGTGACTTCCAAACATTGGTGGCGATAACAAAATTCGTGCGCGGGAGATGGTGTGACACAACAGCTTTTGTCAATCTTACAGTGCGATTTCGTAATATCACGTTTACGAATGTGACGTTCAGGAACTCCGTGATACGAAAACAACAAATGATCGTAAGGATGATCTTTCAAATGTTTATCAATGGAATTGGAAAGCACCTCAATATAATCTTCACGATTATAGAACGCTTTTAAATCAGATATTTTAAGGCTTGGAAAATGTTCTTTTCTAATTTCCTCTGCCAATACGACAATTGTCTCAGTAGTTGCCATGGCAAATTGCGGATATAAAGGCATCAAAAATATTTCTTCCACCCCTTTATCCACCAATTCCTGAATGCCTTTTTTTATGGTTAAACTGCCATAACGCATAGCTAAAGCTACCGGTAAGGGCGTGTTTTTTTGTATTTTTTTCTGAAGACGCTCTGAAATGACGATTAATGGCGATCCTTCCTCCCACCATATTTTTTTATATGCTTCCGCAGATGCTTTTGGACGCGTATTTAAAATAATCCCTTTTACAATAAAAGTTCGTAACCAAAGTGGAACGTCGATGACACGTTCATCCATTAAAAATTCCCCTAAATAGGGTTTCACATCTTTTGGTTCTGGGCTATCTGGCGAGCCTAAGTTGACAAGTAATACTCCTTTTTTCATGCTTTATTCCTGCGAAGGCAGGAATCTCTTTTAAGTTAAACTTCAATGACTTATATACTTTGAATCTTATTTAGATTTTGAAAACCTCACAGATTAATCTTAAAAAACGATGAGATTATTATGATTCTACGAAGATAACGACATTAAATATTTTTTTGGCGTGGTGCCATACTTCTTTTTGAATGCTGATATAAAGTGACTCGATGAGCTGTAGCCTACTTTCAAGCCCACCTCATTCACATTATACTCGTTCGATTCCAAGAGTTTTCTGGCGACTTCCATCTTATAATCAAACAAAAAACTAAAAACCGAATCTCCATAAATTTGTTTAAATCCCTCTTTAAGCTTTTTTAGGTTCAATCCAATTTCATCAGAAAGTTCTTGTAAGGTAGGTGGCTCAGTCATTCTTGAAATAACGATATCTTTAGCTCTTCTAATTTTAATAACGTTGGCTTCATCTACCAAAAACGGACATTGTTCAATATCGGCATCCTCATTTCTATTGAAATACAAACTCAATAACTCGTATGCTTTTCCTTTAAAATAAAGATTTCTGATCGAAGAATTCAAGTTGTAATGAATCAACTGGGTTAAAACAATGGCCATGGAAGGTGATACGTTACCATCTTGATAGTATTTCTTATCCTTATTATCATCACTTAAGAAAGTGATATAATTAGCTTCTTGAGAAAACAAACCGTGAAATTTTTTAATGGAGATCAAAATGGAAACCAACGACGAATTAGGTTGCATCTCCAAATGAATGGGCAGATCCTGTTGTGGATTATATAGTAACAATGAATTTTCTTCTAAAATATCCAAAGTATAGCGCCCGTTATTAAAAATAAACTTGCTCTCACCTTTCAAACAAAAATGGAATTGAATGAAATTACTATCAATACCCCGTTCCACGGTTTCTACAAGATCACTTTCGTTTTGATAAGTTAAAACCAAAAAATCATGATCAATTCGGGTTTCCACATAAGAACCTTTAGCGACATTTTCCAAATCCATTATCATTAATATTTATTTCCCTTATTTAGATTGATTCTAAACAAATCACTCATAAGGCGTTGCTACTGCTGCAAAAGTATGACATTTATTTTTTTATAATAGAATAAAAGACCAAAAAACATTAAGCGACACTTATAGACCGTTTAGCGTTGTTTATTATTTAATTGACAGTGATACTTTTGTTTTTGAATTCCCAAAACCATTACCGATTACATTAATATGCTTAAACAAACCTATTTTTATGCCATTGGATTGAGTTACAAAAAGGCTGATGCTAATATTAGAGGTCTCTTTAGTTTAGACGATACCTCTAAACAAAATCTTCTCAGGCAAGCGAAAGAAGTCGGCATTGAAAGCCTCATTGTAACCTCAACCTGCAATAGAACTGAAATCTACGGTTTTGCAGAACATCCTTACCAACTCATTAAATTGCTTTGTGAGAATGCGAAAGGCACGCTCGAAGAATTTCAGCACGTTGCTTATATTCATAAAAATCATGATGCCGTTTCTCATATGTTTCGTGTGGGTTCTGGTCTTGATAGCCAAATCTTAGGTGACTTTGAAATTATCAGTCAATTAAGAACCAGTGCAAGAGCGTCTAAAAAACTGGGGTTACTCAATACCTTTACGGAACGGTTGCTCAACGCTGTTATTCAGGCTAGCAAACGCATCAAGAACGAAACCGAAATATCTTCGGGTGCAACTTCTGTTTCTTTCGCCTCTGTACAGTACATTATGAGAACTATTGAAAGTGTTTCTGAAAAAAATATTTTACTCTTTGGAATAGGAAAAATTGGAAGAAATACCTGTGAAAATCTGGTAAAGCACACCAAGAATTCACATATCACATTAATTAATAGAACTAAAACCAAGGCTGAGGCCATCGCTGGCAAATTCAATCTTTTGGTTAAAGACTATGCCAATCTTCAAGAAGAAATAAATGCATCCGACATTCTGATTGTCGCTACTGGTGCCTTAAATCCGACTGTAAATAAAGCTTCCATCCAATCTAAAAAACCCATGTTAATTTTAGATTTATCGATTCCGAGAAACGTGAGTCAGGATGTCATGGAGTTGCCAAATGTAACCCTAATTCATCTTGATGATTTATCACAGATGACCGACGAAACTTTAGAACGCAGAAAAGAGTTTATACCTTTGGCGGAGCAAATTTTAGAAGAAGTAAAACTGGATTTCAACAATTGGCTTGCCACCCGTAAATTTGCACCAACCATCAATGCATTAAAGCATAAATTGCTTGATTTTAAAAATGCGGAACTGGAAACCCAACGTAAAAAACATGCTGATTTTAATGAAGTACAAGCCGAATTAATCAGCAATAATATCATCCAAAAAATAACGAATCACTTTGCATATCACCTGAAAACTGATAATATGTCGTCTGATGACAGTATTGAACTGATCAGAAAAGTGTTCCAATTAGAATCCACTACAAATGTCTAAACTTATTAGAATTGGTACGCGCGATAGCGAATTAGCGCTATGGCAAGCCAAAACTGTGCAACAACAACTCGAACATTTGGGTCATAAAACGATTTTGGTGCCAGTAAAATCCACTGGTGATATGCGACTTGACAAACCCATCTATGAATTGGGGATTGTTGGCGTTTTTACTCGCATTTTAGATGAGGCCATGCTCAACAATGTTATTGACATCGCAGTGCATTCACTTAAAGATGTACCCACTATTTTACCGCAAGGTATTGTTCAGGCCGCCGTTTTAAAACGTGGCAATGTTAGGGATACTTTGATATTTAAGGATAATGAAGAATTTTTATCTCAAAAAGATGCCGTTATCGCTACCGGTAGTTTAAGACGAAAAGCACAATGGCTTAACCGTTATCCAACCCACACGGTTGTTGGATTGCGCGGCAATGTCAATACCAGACTTCAAAAACTCCAAGATAATGAAGATTGGAATGCGGCTATTTTCGCAGCAGCGGGCATCGGAAGAATTGGCGTACGACCAGAAGATGCTATCAACCTTGATTGGATGGTTCCTGCTCCAGGTCAAGGAGCAATCATGATTACAGCACGGGAAGATGATGAAGATGTCTTACCAGTTTTAAAGGAAATCAACCACGAAGAAACTGAAATTTGTACCACTATTGAACGCCGATTTTTAAACCTTTTAGAAGGTGGTTGCTCAGCACCAATAGGCGCTTTGGCATTTATTAAAAATGAAGAAGTGTTTTTTCACGGTGTGCTTTTGAGTTTAGATGGGAGCAAAAAAATTGAAGTTACGCGAAAAGAAAAACTAGGAAACCATCATAACATCGCACAATTTGGGGCAGATTACGTGATTGAGCGTGGCGGACAGAGATTAATGAACGAACTTCGAAATGAGGAAAAACAAATTCAAGTCTTTTCGACCCGAAATTTGAGCGAACCGCAGCGCCAACTTTTAAAAAATGTCCATTCTGCAAGCACCGATTTCTTGAAAATCAGTTTTAACAGAATTGCAAAACCTATTTTAAAGTCTAAAATTGAAAACGTCATCATTACCAGTCAAAATGCTGTAGAAGCTATTGTTTCAAGTGTTCCGAAAGAAGAATTACAATTCAAAAATATCTACTGTGTTGGCCGACGTACTAAAAGGCTGATCGAATCAAAAATTGGGAAGGTCAAGCATTCTGAAAATTATGCTAAGGATTTGGCGGCTTACTTGGTCGAATTCATTGATGGCACTGAAGTAACGCACTTTTGTAGCGACATCAGACTGGACGAACTTTCCACAACTTTAAAAAACAACCATATTAAGGTTAATGAGGTTGAAGCTTACAAAACCGTTCTCGACTCTGAAAAAATTGATCCAAACGTTGAAGGCATAATGTTTTACAGTCCTTCAACAGTTGACAGTTTTATGCTCAACAATACGGCGGATAAAAAAATCGCTTTTTGTATTGGAGATACTACGGCATCGGAAGCTAAAAAGTATTTTGAGGACGTGCGTATCGCAAAAATACCAACCGTTGAAAGTGTGATTGATTTGGTAAATGAGCATTATGCTCGATAAAGAAACAGTCAGATTTTAAAAACTTAAAGAATCTAAATCTTCCAATATATTTCAAACATAAAGATAAATTATAACTTAAAAACAGTGAGATTCCTGCTTTGACAGGAATATGGGATATGATAAAAAACGATTTATACTTAAGAGCATTAAAAGGAGAAACAGTTGAACGTCCACCAGTCTGGATGATGCGTCAAGCTGGACGTTATCTACCTGAATTCATGGAAATAAGAAAAAAATACGATTTCTTTACCCGTTGCAGAATGCCAGAATTAGCGAGTGAAATTACCGTGCAACCTATACGTCGTTATGGAATGGACGCGGCCATTTTATTCAGTGATATTTTGGTCATTCCACAGGCCATGAATATTGAAGTGGAAATGAAACCTGATTTTGGACCTTATTTACCAAATCCTGTACGTACCCAACAAGATGTGGACAATGTAATTGTTCCTGATGTTCATGTGGAATTAGATTATGTCATGCAAGCCATTAAAGCCACTAAAGAATTGTTGAACGACGAAGTGCCTTTAATTGGTTTTGCGGGATCACCTTGGACTATTCTTTGCTATTGCGTACAAGGTCAAGGCAGTAAGAACTTTGATAAAGCCAAACAATTCTGTTTTACAAATCCGATAGCTGCACATCAATTATTACAAAAAATAACGGATACCACAATTGCCTATTTAAAAGCAAAAGTTGTTGCCGGATGTGATGCCGTACAAATCTTTGATTCTTGGGGAGGCATGTTAGCGCCATCTGATTACAATGAGTTTTCATGGCAATATATCAATCAAATTATTGAAGCTTTGAAAGATGATGCACCTGTAATTGCCTTTGGAAAAGGATGTTGGTTTGCCTTGGGTGAAATGGCCAAATCAAATGCCACGGCTTTAGGTATTGACTGGACCTGTTCTCCACAAAATGCACGTTATTTGACTGGCGGTAAGATCACTTTACAAGGCAACTTTGATCCTTCCAGATTATTCTCACCACCTGCAGAAATTAAAAAAATGGTCACTCAAATGATTAATGAGTTTGGGAAAGATAGATACATTGTCAATTTAGGTCACGGGATTTTACCAAATATTCCATTAGATAATGCGAAAGCTTTTATTGATGCGGTAAAGGAGTATAAGAGCCCATCCTAACTTTTTAAAGGGAAAGATCTGTTTCGAACTCTAACCTTTTTATTAAAGTATAATTACAAATCAAATTCCCTTTCCTTTGGAAAGGGTCAGGGATTAGATGATTAAAAACATCTTCAAAGGCATCAAAGCTTATGCAGGAACATTCAAATTAATTTCCAAACTCGGGCTTTGGAAATATTTTGGTGTTCCGATGTTGATTAGTTTTTTGGTGGCGTCCTTGATCATTTTTTGTGCTTATTCCTTTGCTGATAATTTTGCATTTTATCTTTCAAGACTCTGGGCTTGGGAACGAGGTAAGCACACTTTTTTCTTATTCAGCGAGATTTTAAGTGGTGTTTTAATCCTTATTTTAGGTTTTATTCTTTACAAACATATCGTTATGGCCTTGTCGGCGCCTTTTATGAGTCCGGTATCTGAAAAGATAGAAGCGCACTTATTGGGAGTTGAACGACATCAACATCGAGACACCTCATTTATGGATCAGTTATGGCGAGGGATTCGAATTAACATCCGCAATTTAATGATGGAATTGCTTTTGACCATTCCAATTCTTCTCATAGGTTTTATTCCAGTTATCGGTATTGCATCTACCGTTTTACTTTTTTTAGTACAAGCCTATTATGCTGGTTTTGGGAATATGGATTACACCTTGGAACGTCATTTTAAATACGACGAAAGCATTAAATTTGTAAAACAACATCGTGGATTGGCCATAGGAAATGGGATGATTTTTATATTGTTTTTATTAATCCCCGTGGTTGGGATCATTTTAGTGTTGCCCTTGTCAGTAACTGCAGCGTCAACTGAAACCGTGACCTTGCTGAAAGCACAAAACCGATTGAAATCAAATGATATATAGTTCAGACCCAATCAGCATTTCATTATTGCAACCTCAAGATGCTTTACAGCTGAACAAATTACTTGTGTCCAACACCGATCGTTTTATAAAATACCTCCCTAAAACTTTAGGAGAAAATAGAACGTTGGAAAGCACTCAAAACTATATCGCCAAGAAAATCAAAGCGGCCAAAAAAAATAAAGCTTTTGTATTTGTCCTTAATGATAGAAACAGCAGGGATATCATCGGAATAATTATTTTAAAAAACTTGGACTGGGAAATCAATAAAGGTGAATTTGCTTATTGTATTGGGAAACGTTACAAAGGTAAAGGGTTAATGACAACAGCAATAAAAGCAACATCTGAATATGCCATCGAAAATATGGGGCTTCAAATACTTCAGATAATTGCTCACAAAACTAATTTTCCAAGCGTTAATGTGGCTTTACAATCTGGATTTAAATGGAAGGAAACATTAAAAGATGAATTTATGTCTTATGATGGAACGCCGCTTGATATGGAACTTTTTGAATTAAAACATGAAAGATAAATTTTACAATTACATCCTCAACCTTCAAGACGTCATCACTTCAAAACTCGAAGCTATTGATGGGAAATCCAAATTTCAACAAGATCTCTGGGAACGCCCTGAAGGCGGCGGTGGAAGAACTCGAGTTATTGAAAATGGAAAAGTTTTTGAAAAAGGCGGTGTCAATATCTCAGCAGTTCATGGAGAATTACCAGCAAGTATGCAACAATATTTCGGAGTAAAAGAAGCCAATTTCTTTGCCTGCGGGTTAAGTTTGGTGTTACATCCAAAAAATCCGATGGTGCCAACGGTTCATGCCAATTGGCGTTATTTCGAAATGTATGACCAAGAAGGTAACATTGTCGATTCTTGGTTTGGGGGCGGGAAGGATTTAACGCCTTACTACTTGTTTGAAGACGATGCCATTCATTTTCACCAAGTTTGTAAAACAGCTTGCGATAAGCATCAATCCGATTTTTACGAGCTCTACAAAAAGCGCTGTGATGACTATTTTTGGAACACACATCGCAACGAAGCACGTGGTGTCGGTGGTTTGTTTTTTGATTATTGTAAAGCTAATGACGACATGTCTATGGAAGATTGGTTCAACTTTGTCACTGAAGTTGGCGACAGTTTTCTAGATTGTTATGTCCCAATTGTTGAAATAAGAAAAAATTTACCCTATTCAGACGCACAACGCACATGGCAGGAAATCCGTCGCGGACGTTATGTCGAATTTAATTTGGTACACGATAAAGGCACCTTATTTGGATTGAAAACCAACGGACGCATCGAAAGTATTTTGATGAGTTTACCTCCCCATGTGCAATGGGTATACGATCATCATCCTGAAAAAGATAGTGAAGAAGAAAAATTACTAAATGTATTAGAACATCCGGTAGATTGGATAAAAGCCCCCTAACCCCCAAAGGAGGAAACTAAAACGCAAACGAATTATAAAATAATAATAACCTTTGAGACCCACTTTTTGGGTCAAAGAACAAAACCCTATTGACCTCTAATAGGAATTCCCCTTCGGGGGATAGGGGGCTAATATGTATCCACTAAGAAGAAACAGAAGATTAAGAGCTAACGAAGCTATTCGCTCATTAGTAAGAGAAACCATCATTTCCCCTAACGATTTTATAGTACCAATTTTTGTTACGGAAGGCAAAAATGTCAAGGAGGAAATCGCGTCCATGCCAAATTACTTTCGCTACAGTCTGGATCTGCTCGAGAAAGAAGTCATGGAACTTTGGAACATGGGCTTGAAATCCGTTTTGCTTTTTGTTAAAGTCCCTGATAATTTAAAAGACAATTATGGCACTGAAACCATTAATCCTGATGGACTCATGCAACGCGCCATCAGAACAGTTAAAAACGCCTGTCCTGACATGCTGGTAATGACTGATGTCGCTTTTGATCCCTATTCTGCTTACGGACATGATGGCATCGTTCAGAACGGCATCATACTGAATGATGAAAGTGCCGATCTTATGGCACAAATGAGCGTTTCACACGCCAGGGCCGGTGCCGATTTTGTTGCGCCCAGTGATATGATGGATGGTCGCATTTTAGCGATTCGTGAAGCACTCGAGCACGAAGGATTTACTGACACAGGTATTATGAGTTATTCCGCCAAATATGCTTCGGCTTTTTATGGGCCTTTTCGAGACGCTTTGGATTCAGCGCCGGTAGACATGATCAACATTCCTAAAGACAAAAAAACCTATCAAATGGACTACGGTAACCGTTGGGAAGCGCTCAGAGAAACTGAAATGGACATTAATGAAGGTGCCGACATCGTGATGGTAAAACCAGGTTTATGCTATTTGGATATTGTGCGTGAAATCAAAAATGCTGTTGATGTTCCGGTTGCGGTATACCAAGTTTCTGGAGAATATGCGATGCTCAAAGCAGCTGCCGAAAGAGGTTGGCTCAACCATGATGCGGTCATGATGGAGCAAGTGACGGCTATAAAACGAGCGGGAGCCGATATCATTGCCAGCTATTTTGCTAAGGATGTCGTTAGATTTTTAAATCAGTAGAGACATATTAGAATGTTTGTTCTTATTATCTAATCACAGATTAGTCGTAATTATAAAACATTAATTGTTATGCTCTCCAATTAACAATCAAAAATTTTTTCATATATTTAATTCCGTTTAGGTTGATAATATGATTATTAATTTTGATTCGAATGGATGACATTGATAAACAGATTCTTCAAATGCTCCGTAAAAATTCACGAGAAGCCTTTGCCACTATCGGCAAAAAAGTGGCACTTTCAGCTCCAGCGATCGGCAAACGTGTGAAACAATTAGAAGAAAAAGGAATTATTTTGGGCTATACATTAAAATTGAATCACGAGAAACTTGGTTTAGCAACACGGGTATATATTATATTGAAGATCCATCAATCCAGTACTTTAAAAACAGCCTATAATCAAATTTTTCACCACGAAGAAGTACAGCGATGTGACCGCATTACAGGAGAAGATAGGTTGTGTATACTTGCTTATTTCAAAAGCAATAAAGAGTTGATTACTTTTTTGGAACGTATTTCGCACTACGGCGTTCCAACCACAAATATAATCTTAGAAAGTTAAGTGCTCACTTTCAATGTTTTTAGAGAAATCTAAACCAAGAATCTCTCAATATCCTTAAATTAGCAATAAACTTAAACACCGATGGGCTTATTATTCCTTTATGCTTTTATCTCTATATTCTTTTCTTTTCTCTGTTCCATTTTAGAGGCCGTACTACTGAGTGTAACGCCCACCTATATTAATATTAAAAAAAAAGAGGGTAAAAGCTTTGCATTAAACTTGGAAGCTCTCAAGAAAGATGTGGACAAACCACTAATTGCCATATTAACCCTAAACACAATCGCACATACCGTCGGTGCCATATTAGTTGGTGTTCAAGCCGAAACAGTATATGGTAGCGGCGACAATTCCATTTTAATTGTGTCCGCCATCATGACCCTTTTAATTTTGGTTTTATCAGAAATTATCCCAAAAACCATTGGAGCGACGTATTGGAAAAGCTTGACGAATTTCACTTCTAAAGCGCTTAATATTTTAATATTTCCTTTAAAGTATACAGGTATCTTATGGCTCTTGCAATTAACCACAAAATTAATTGGGGGTAAAAATACCCACGCTAGTACTCTAAATAGAGACAGCTTTTTAGCAATGACTGATATTGCCCATGAAGAAGGAGTTTTTCATGAGTCTGAAAGCAAGGTCATCAAAAACCTTCTGAACTTTAAAAAAATCTTAGCTAAAGATATCATGACACCGCGCACAATCATGGTTTCCGAAGATGAAAAAAAATCTGTAAAAACCTTTTTTGATGAAAATCAAGATCTTCGCGTATCGCGTATTCCTATCTACGCTGGTCATCCAGACAATATTACGGGCTTAGTCCTCAAAGATGATATCTACAAAGAAATGGCATTGGATCATGACGATAAAATTTTGGCAGACATCAGAAGAGAAATTATTATTGTAGAGCGCAATTTGCCCATTCCCACCATATTTGAAAAATTGGTAGAAAGCAAAAATCACATGGCTTTGGTGGTAGATGAATACGGGACAGTTACAGGATTGGTCACAATGGAAGATGTCATCGAAACCCTTTTAGGACTTGAAATCATGGATGAAAGTGATAACGTTGCCGATCTTCAACAACAAGCAAGAAAAAGCTGGGAAGCTCGGGCAAAAAGATTAGGCATGCTCCGGGATGATATTGAAAATGAAGATGATGGGCAAAGTGATAATTATGATGACCCTTCAGTAACTTTAAAATAATCGAAACTTGCATCGTTAAATCGCCCTTAGGTTATACTAAAATATCTGGTAATAAAGAAGGTATCACATCCATCTCGATATTAAATTCCGAAGAAAAAATAACAAATATTATTCCTTTAGATCTTGAAGACTGTGTCCATCAACTTAACGAATATTTCGAAGGTAAACGCACACAATTTGACCTCCAAATAAATCCTATAGGTACAGATTTTCAAAAGAAAGTTTGGAATGAACTACAAACAATACCCTACGGAAAAACACTATTTTATTTACAATTATCTCAACAACTCGGAGATATTAAAGCCATAAGAGCCGTTGCCAATGCCAATGGCAGAAATCCGTTATGGGTTGTTATTCCTTGTCATCGCGTTATTGGCAGTGATGGAAGTTTGACCGGTTATGCTGGCGGATTACATCGTAAACAATGGCTTTTAGAGCATGAAAGTCCTTATAAACAACAAAGTTTGTTTTAATATGTTTTAATAAGAATTTTCATTCTGACCTAAAATTGTATTCCCTAGAGAATTTTGTCATTCCGACGCAAATTTTGTCATTCCGACGAAGGAGGAATCACATAAACATCATCCCCACAAATAACATCATTTGCAAAAAAAACATCTACTTACTCCTCTCTCCTTTGAACTTTCAAATCAAGAATAAATTCATACTCCTAACGATAAGTCATCACAAACACCAAAAAGAAACACAGCCCCAACCATTCTAAATATTCATTACCTTAGTTTAACAAAAATTCTAAAATATCCAGCTATGATTGAATTTACCGAGGGAAGCCATACCTACTACGTTTATATCATCACGAACAATTACAGAACCACTTTTTATACCGGAGTAACTCATGATTTAAATACGAGACTACAACAGCATAAAGAAAATATATCTCTAAAAAAGAAAACATTTGCCGCAAAATATAATTTATCTCAGCTAGTCTATTATGAAGAGTTCAGTTGGATACAACTCGCAATTGCAAGAGAAAAGCAAATAAAGGGTTGGAGAAGAGAGAAAAAACTGAATTTAATCCGAGAATCAAATGAGCAATTTGAATTTTTGAACCATCACTTTTATAATTAAATAAATGCTAATAATCATTCCATTGTATTTTATTTTATTTTATTTTGTTATTTTGTTATTTGGTTCTTTGTTTACTCATAACGTTGTAGGCTTCCCTATTTTAGGACACCTTAAAATTTGACAAATAATTATTCTTAAGCCCAGATTTGATGAAGAATTTAAATTCTCCATCAAATCTGGGCAAAAACTCTTTAGGGGATTTATTTCCTAAAGATTTATGAGGGTGGTTAAAGTTATAGTCTTCTCTCCAATGATCGCTTAATTTTTGAAGTTGGTAAATGTCATTAAAATAATAGGCATCTAATATATCCTCTCTAAAAAAACGGTTAAATCTTTCTATGTATCCATTCTGCATTGGCTTACCTGGCTGAGTGTATTTAATTTCAATATGGTGTTTCGTACACCAGTTCATAAATGTTTTGGAGGTAAACTCTGGTCCATTGTCGCATCTAACATATTTTGGTATTCCCATTTCTTCTTTAAGGTTCTCAAGAGTTTCAACTACTGCCCTGGCTGGATATGATAATCCAGAATCGATTACAATAGCTTCACGGTTGCAGTCGTCAATTACGTTAAATACACGGAGCTTTCTTCTATCTGTAAGCGCATCGCTCATAAAATCCATGCTCCAACACTCGTTCAAACGTGATGGTGTTTCTAAAGGTAGCTTTACCCGCTTAATCAAGCGTTTTTTATGTTTTCGTCTAAGGCTCAGCTTCATATCAAGATATACTCGTAGCACGCGCTTTCTATTCCATATTAAACCTTCTCGACGGATCTTGAGATAATATTCATCAAAACCTCTTGTTGGATATGCTTGGGCCAACTCAGTTAGTTTATCTATAACCTCGCTGTCATCTCTTTTGCTCTGATAGTATTACATCGATCGACTAAGACCAACAATATGGCAAGCTCGTACTATAGGAATTACATATTCTTTAATGAAATATTTGACACGAACTCTTTTGTCGGAAAGCCTTAAAACTTTTTTGATAATAGATCTTTTAGCATCTTATTATCCAAGCTGACATCAGCGTACATCTGTTTGAGATTGTTATTCTCGTTTTTCAGCTCTTTTAATCGCTTAAGTTCCTGCTGTTCCATACCTCCATATTTCTTGCGCCAATAATAGAAGGTGCTTTTATCAATGCCTAGTTCTCTTGATATTTCTCCGGCAGATCTACCTTGTTGATTCTCCTTAAGAGCTTTGATAATCTGGCTCTCGCTAAATTTGCTTATTTTCATTGTGACAGTTTGAATTTAAAGTTAGTAAATTCGAATTTAAACTGTCCTATTTTAAGGGAAGCCTACAACGTCAAATACACTAATGATGTGATTCCTCCTGCGTCGGAATGACAAAGCTAAAAATTGAAAATCTTAGGTTATAACAATTTACTTTCAATTATTCTTGACCACTTAGATTATTACACAAAAAAACGCTGCTATAAACAGAACTTCTACTATCCTAATTATGTGATTCCTCCTTCGTCGGAATGACAAAGCAAAGACTTGGTTATTTTGGCACTAGAGCTCATTAATTCGAATTATTTCCGCCCACTGCTAATATCACGCAAATGAAGCGAAATTATAATTAGAATGTACGTGTTTCCTTCTACGTCGTAATGACAAAACAAGGACCTAGAAATTAGATAATGAGTAATAAATCAAATTCCTAGGACAAATAAAGCATGAACCAATATGCTAAGAATATTCCCTATATTTAATCAACTAAATCCAACTTCATGAAATATCTTAAATGGATCCTAATTATTCTTGCGCTCACTGTAACAATTCTGTATATCACAGACACGGATTATTTGTTAAAAGCTGCAAGAACCATTTATCTCAACGGTCATACTACCGCTTATTTAGAAGATTATAAAGAATTTGATAATGAAGTAGTAGCAAATGCTACACTACAAGCGTGGCCAAATCACCTTAATTACAACTCAACAGAAGAAACTGAAACTCTTCAAAAAATAAATAAGGACTTAGGAACAATAGCCTATGTCATCATAAAAAATGATAGCATCTGGTTTGAAAATTATTACGAAGGATTTGATGAAAATTCAAAATCAAATTCGTTCTCCATGGCTAAAAGTTATGTATCAGGATTAATGCAAAAAGCTATAGAAGATGGCCATATTAAAGGATTGAACCAACCTGTTGGCGATTACTTTCCCGAATTTAGTGAAGGGAGAGCCGCAAAGATGACCGTTGGCGATTTGTCATCCATGAGCTCTGGTACCGATTGGGTGGAAGCCTATTACTCCCCGCTATCCATCACGACGCGTGCTTATTTTGATGACAATCTCGCAAAAGTAATTCTTGGATTAAATATGGAGGCGGATCCTGGTCAAAAATATAAATACTCCAGTGGCGACACGCAATTATTAGCGATGGTTATTGAAAAAGCAACAGGAAAAAAATTATATGATTATTTATCCGAATCATTTTGGAAACCCTTAGGCAGCGAAAATTCGACCCTTTGGCAAGTTGACAGTGAGGAAAATGATTTAGTTAAGGCTTTCTGCTGTATAGCAAGTAACGCTAAAGATTTTGCGCGATATGGAAAACTATTCAAAGATCATGGTAAGTGGAATGGAAAGCAGATTTTGGATTCTGCATTTGTGGCAAAATCTGTTACACCACGTTTCCCAGAAAGTCCAGAATACGGATATGGCTGGTGGTTGATTCAAGATTATAAAGGAAAGGACTTTTTTATGATGCGTGGCCATTTGGGTCAATATGTGATTGTACAACCTGATGATAATTTGATTATTGTTCGTTTAGGTAATGAATCCTTAAAGGTAGACGCATCAGAAGATCCGTTTAATGAAGATATATATACCTATATCGATGAAGCTTATCTCATGATGAAAATCACTTCTTAATTCTTTATCATTTAGCATTGCTTTAGTAATATTTACCGTCAATTTAATCGTTTTTTACTGGAAACTTAAACCTCCAACCATGAGAAAATCAGTACTTCTTTCCTGCATTTCATTAGTATTCATTACACGTCATGCGCAATCCTTAACTAATATAGATTTTGAAACTTTAGAAACTGAAAGTGCTAAAGATTGGGAAGTTTTTGGAAATGGATCACACGCAGTAACTTTTGATCAGACCATCTCTCTTTCTGCAGATTTTGTAAAATTCACTAAAGGCAACGCTGACTATCCTGAAGAATTCTCATTCACAGAAACCATCCAAGTTGGAAATCATGGCTCTAAATCTTATAGAGGAAAGCATGTAGTGGTTTTAGTAAATGAGCTATCTCAAAGTCATGCGGAATTTACAGCAATGGTGTTCAAAGCAGGAGATAAAACAACTATCGCTGGTAGTACCAACGCAGGTGCACACGGTAATGTCTCTTATTTTTCACTGCAGGGAGGCCTTCACACCGCTATTTCTGGAATTGGCGTTTATTATCCCGACGGCACCGAAACGCAGAGAGTAGGTATTGTCCCTGATGTGGTAGTCCTACCTACTATCCAAGGAATAAAAGATGGAATTAATGAGCCTTTAGAGAAGGCCATTAAAATAATAAACAAAGTATAACTTAATACGATTCCTGCCGGGCGCAGCAAGTAAGTATGATCAACAAACTCAATCTTGAAGACATCTTGTTCCTGGACATCGAAACTGTTCCTGAAAGACGTCATTATTCTGAATTGGACGGTATTAAACAAGAACTTTGGGAACTCAAATCCAAGTATCAAAGAGCAGAGGTTTCCGCTGAAGAGTTTTATGAACGTGCCGGAATCTGGGCAGAGTTTGGGAAAATTATATGTATTTCAGTGGGTTACTTCAATCTTCATGATAAAGTCAGAAAGTTTCGAGTCACTTCTTTTTATGGGGAAGAGACTAAAATTTTAAGGGACTTTAAGAATCTTATCCTATCTCATTTCAGTCAGCCAAAACACCTGTTGTGTGCTCACAATGGCAAAGAGTTCGATTTTCCATATATTGCACGACGAATGATTATCCATAATATCGAATTACCTTCTAAATTAAATCTCTTCGGAAAAAAACCTTGGGAAGTACCACATCTGGACACATTAGAGCTTTGGAAGTTTGGCGATTATAAAAATTACACTTCTCTAAAATTACTAACCAACGTTCTTGGTATTCCGTCTCCAAAAGATGATATTGATGGTAGTGAGGTTTTCAGAGTGTTTTACGAGGAAAACGATATAAATCGTATCGCTATTTATTGCGAAAAAGACACTATAGCAGTTGCGCAAATTTTCTTAAGATTGCGAGGAGATGACATTTTAGAGAGCAGCGAAATTAAGCAGATTTAGGGTAAACAAAAATACTTTCAATTTCAAAGTCGATTCTGAAATCTAATCTTTATTTCATTGGAGCCAAAAATATCTTTAAGCTACTAGCCCTTATTATTTTTGGAGATGCAACAAAAAAAGTCCAGACCTACATCTGAACCTCTTTTAAAAATAACATGAATTAGCCTTCTGTTATAATTTCAATTCCCTTATAATTTTCTAAGTAAACCCAGAAATGAATTTTTTAATTGTCTTCCGTTTTCAAAACAATAAGATCTAGTACTTTTTAGTTAGATAACGCAAAATCTCAAAAAAAGCTTGAATTCAGAAATTTTAATATTATTGATATCAAATATCTTTTGATCAAAACTTTAATTAATAGCTAACCTGATTATAAAATTCAGCGTAAAGTTATTAAAATTTTAACAAAAAGAAAGCTTTACTATATCGATTTCGTGAAGTATTTGACATATTTTTTTCTGTTTCAGGAATTTGAAGATCTTGTTTAAAGAAAAAGGCTATAGTGAAAACTGCTAAATCTCTAATGTCATTAAAATGCCATTTCATAATTAACCGTCGTTTATCTTCAAAAATACCATAGTAAATAATAAGCTTAAGAAAACTCTAATTGAGTAATAGAATTAGAAATACACGCTTCTAAATGATGAAGATGCATAACCACTTTTAGAAAATTGCTAATGACGGGAATACACCAAGCAGTAGGATTGGAATGAAGAAACTCACAAAAAAATTCATGCTTTTCCCTGGGGCGCAGTTTAGAGCATGAATATTTTTTTCGTGAGCATTAAGACCGCTTTAAGTAATCTTAATGTTTTTTGAAAGGAATTAAATAATTTGCTTTCAAATAAAGTAGGTAATGGTAGATTTGGGGGCACTGTTCATAAGTCAAAAATTATGGTAGATTTGGGGCTAATCACAAGTTAGGTTTATGGCAATTTGGGGCAAAAAAAGTTAATCGATATTCAAGCGGATTTAAATGAATTGTTTTTATTTGATTCTGTAAATATCTAAAATCATTTAAATATATCAGTTTAAATACTTAATTATTCGATTAAAGACATACAATTTTAACATTTAACATCTTAAACGAAGGTTATTCCTACAAAAATAAACTATTTTGATTTAAGAATTTCTGAGTAAAACACAGAATTGTATAAAAAAAAGCCATTAGCACACGAATCGTTCTTTAAATTCATTCGCGTATTAACGGCTAAAACTTTGTATTCCTAAAACCTTTTATAGTACCATTTCAGGAATATCACCTTCTATAATTAAATTTCCTTCGGTGGCTTTCATAATCTCTTCTACTGAAATACCTGGAGCCCGCTCTAACAATTTAAAACCGCTATCAGTAACTTCCAAGACGGCCAGGTTGGTCACGATCTTTTTAACACATCCCACGCCTGTTAACGGTAAGGAACATTTTGTTAATAATTTAGAATCACCCTCCTTATTGGTATGCATCATGGCTACAATAATATTTTGAGCACTAGCTACCAAATCCATCGCACCTCCCATGCCTTTCACCATTTTACCTGGGATCTTCCAGTTGGCAATATCGCCTTGTTCAGAAACCTCCATGGCACCTAAAATAGTCAAATCGACATGTTGCCCCCTAATCATTGAAAAACTCATGGCTGAATCAAAAAAACTCGCGCCCGGTAAGGTGGTTATAGTTTGTTTTCCCGCATTAATCAAATCAGCATCTTCTTCGCCTTCAAAGGGGAAAGGTCCCATGCCCAATACGCCGTTTTCGCTTTGAAATTCGACATCTATCCCATCTCTTACATAATTGGCCACTAAAGTGGGAATACCAATCCCAAGATTGACGTAATAGCCATCTTGGACTTCTTGTGCAATGCGTTTTGCGATTCCTATTTTATCTAACATTTTCTTTTAAGTTATTTCATCCCCGCGAAAGCGACGATCTCATCAATATATACTTGTATCTCGATTTAGTTTATCTTGACCTAATTCCCAAGGCTTTTTTATTAAATACAAGTGGAAGGGAATTGAGGTCTTCAAAAATTTAAACACTCACACCTTTTTTCTAACCGTCAGCTGTTCAATGCGCTTTTCATAGTTTTCACCCTGAAAAATTCGTTGGACAAATATTCCGGGAATATGAATCTGATTGGGATCCAAACTTCCAACGGTAACCAGTTCCTCCACCTCAGCAACAGTGATTTTTGCCGCGCCACACATGGATGGATTAAAATTTCTAGCCGTGCCTTTGAAGATCAAGTTACCCGCAGCATCGCCTTTCCAGGCTTTAACGAAAGCAAAATCGGCTTTAAAGGCTTCTTCTAAAACATACATCTTTCCATTAAATTCACGGACTTCTTTACCTTCGGCGACCTCGGTTCCATAACCTGCTGGTGTAAAAAATGCTGGGAATCCTGCTTGGGCGGCTCTACATCGCTCCACAAGTGTTCCTTGAGGAACTAATTCCACCTCCAATTCACCGCTCAGCATTTGACGTTCGAATTCCTGGTTTTCTCCTACATACGAGGAAATCATCTTTTTGATTTGATGCTTGTGCAATAACAAACCTAAACCAAAATCATCCACACCCGCATTATTGGAAATACAGGTGAGTCCTTTCACATCCATTTTGACCAAATTATTAATGGCATTTTCTGGGATGCCGCAAAGACCAAAACCGCCTACCATGAGGGTCATATTGTCCTTAACATCGTGCATGGCTTCGGTTACGTTCGCTACTTGTTTATTAATCATGAATACTTTTTTTAGGAGTCTTAAAATTACGAAATATAAAAACCAATCTAAAATGATTTAAGTTTTAGATAATGTGACTTTGAGGTGGTAAAACTTATCTGTTTATTGAAATATATATGAGTGTAAAAATAATCCGAAAATTCTTAGATTGAGATAGGTGGAAATAAAAAAGCCCATCAAATGAACATTTCATTTTAATGGGCTTTAAGCTAAAACTATTTTTAAAACCTAGAAATCCAAACGATCATCAAAACCGTCAGTGTCCGACGAATTCTGATCACCTTTCCTGCTGCAATCTACATTAATGGATATATTGTCAGGACGTTCAAACTCTGCAGTGGAAACATCAAGATCCTTATCGGCATAACATTTTTTCATATATAATCCCCAAATCGGTAATGCCATAGAGGCGCCCTGTCCGTAAGTAATACTTTTAAAATGAGTGGCGCGCTCCTCACCTCCTACCCAAACTCCAGTGACGAGATTTGGAACCATACCCATAAACCAGCCATCACTTTGATTTTGTGTGGTTCCGGTTTTTCCTGCAATTGGATTTGTAAAGGCGTAAGGATAGCCTGTAATTATTTCTTGATAGACTTTACTCCATGAATCCGCTCCAACGGTCCTTAAACGTGCGCCTGAACCTGATTGGGTTACGCCTTCCAGCAAATTAGTCGTGACATACGCCACTTCTTCACTCAAAACATCTCTTGACTCTGGGGTAAACTGGTAAAGAATAGTCCCATTCTTATCCTCGATACGCATAACCATCACTGGCTTATTATAGACACCCTTATTAGCAAAAGTTGCGTAAGCGGCTACCATTTCATAAACGCTTAAATCTGGGGTTCCCAATGCAATCGCAGGAACTGCAGGGATTTCTGATTCAATCCCTAGGTTTTTGGCCATATCGATAACAGGCTGTGGACCCACCTGATCCATTAAACGTGCAGTAATGGTATTAATAGAATTTGCCAATGCACTTTTTAAAGTTCTAAATCCTCCATATTTCCGATCCGAATTGTCTGGGCTCCAGGGCAACGGATTGCCAAACTTGCCTGCTTCAATGGTTATTTTGGTATTTGGAAAGGTATCACAAGGGGATAAATGCAGCTGATCAATTGCCGTGGCATAAACAAAAGGCTTAAAGGTAGATCCTACCTGACGCTTGGCTTGTTTAACGTGGTCATATTGAAAATGTCTGTAATTGATACCACCTACCCAAGCTTTGACATGGCCCGTTTGAGGATCCATGGACATCATGCCGGTATGCAAAAATGATTTGTAATAGCGCATAGAATCGGCAGGTTTCATGATCGTATCGATTTCGCCTTTCCAAGAGAAAACGGTCATAGGAATAGGTTTTTCAAAAGATGCCAAAATCTCCTTTTCACTTCTCCCATTAGCCTTCATTTTTCGCCAGCGCTCGGACTGACGCATGCTTCGGTTAAGCAACGTTGTGATTTCTTCTGGTTTTAAATCTAAAAAAGGTGCGGTTTTATTGCGATCAGGTGTATTCTGATGGAAAAATTCCTTTTGCAGCTGCGCCATATGTTCGTGCACTGCATCTTCAGCATATTGCTGCATGCGGGAATCGATTGTCGTATAGATTTTTAAGCCATCATCATACAAACTATAAAGTCCCGAACCATCTGACTTAGGATTGTTTTTAATCCAATCTCTCATAAAATCAGTAAGGAATGCCCTGAAATACGTCGCTAATCCTTCACGATGGGATTCTGGGGTATAACGCAGTCCTAAATCCAATTTCTTAAGTGAGTCACCAACATTTGTAGTAATATAGTTGTACTTCTCCATTTGATTCAAAACAACATTTCTTCTATTTTTAGTACCTTCCGGATTACGTGTAGGTCTTGGATTGTAAAGCGAAGAGTTCTTAAACATCCCCACTAACATCGCCGATTCCCTAACATCAAGATTTTTCGGCTCTTTCCCGAAATAAATTCTGGCGGCACTCCGAATCCCGTCCGCGTTATTTCCAAAATCATAGATGTTAAAGTACATGGCTATAATTTCTTCCTTAGTGTATTGGCGTTCCAAGCGGATGGCTATAACCCACTCCTTTATTTTCTGGGTTGCCGTTTCCATTTTATTTTTAGATCTCACGCCAACAAATAATTGTCGCGCCAATTGTTGGGATATGGTACTTGCTCCTCCTCTTTTTCCTAAGAAAAAGAATGCGCGTAAAGTCCCTCTCGCATCAATGCCAGAATGCTCCCTAAAACGCACATCTTCAGTAGCTATCAAAGCCTCTACCAAATGGTCAGGCAATTCGCTATATTCCACGGGAGTACGGTTATCGTGGTCGTAAATTTTTGCCAACAATTCGCCATCTGAAGAAATAATTTCGGTTGCCAAATTGGTAGAAGGATTTTCCAAACGGGTATAATCAGGCATTTCCCCAAAAACACCCCATGATGCCAAGAAAAATAAGAGAGCCACAAATAGCACGCCTCCTAAAATAAGCATCCAAAACCATCTTATATAAATAGAAAAATCTTGAGTTTTAACTTTCTTTTTTGCCATAATTTAAATCAATTCGTTGCAGGTTCTATCCTAAAGCCAACGTCGGTAATTCCTGTCAGGTTATCAACGCCATTAACCTCTCCATTATTACGCATGGCGTGCTGAATAGTAATTTTATATTCCCCAATTTCATCAAATTTCACACCTTCCCTATACCATAACTTGTTTTCCTTAACATCCGTAAAACCTTCACCCATAAGCGTTCCGTCAGGCTTTGCCATTTGATACTCCAAGGTATCTTTAATGGTTTTACCATGAGGGAAATTCAATTCTGCAATCAAAAACAAATTATTGAATTTGTAAGCATTAGTGTTTCTAATGTTTATGAACAGATTATAAAAATTGGTTGAATCTGGTGGTGTTACCGTAAAGGAAATTAAGGCATCCTTGTTCCATTGATTAGGTACCGTTTTGTACTCATCAAAAATTTGGTTGGAATCACAACTGAGCAGCAAAAGAACAGGTGTTAACAGCATCCAAGAAAATTTATTTGGCATCGTTAGGATTAGATTTTTTCGGGTTTGGCTTTCTTCTCTTTTTCTGAGCAGTTTTTTCGCCAGTCTTTGGCGGTGCTATTGGTTGCTCAGTAGTTTGTTGTGGTTGTCCAGGTTTCTTACTTCTGTTTTTAGTCGTTCTGCGTTTGGTTTTGCGTTTTGGAGCATCAAAACGTGTTAAACTATCTTGACCCACTACATTTCCAAAATCAGATTTGACGTCCTCAATATGCTCAGCAGCATACTCTTCAAGACTTGCGACCTTTTGTTTGTTCTTATTCAAAGCTATGATTTCGTTGGCCTGATCGGTAGTTAATTTGTGCCAATTCATCCATTCACCTTCATAAGCAAACCACATATGACCTCTAAAAATATCTGTTTTTTGGCATACTGCAGCACCTTTTTCAGTGTAAAGTTTGACATCTGTTTTAGGGAAATCCTTTAGTGCATCCAAGTAAGAATCTAATTCATAATTGAGGCAACATTTCAATTTACCACATTGACCCGCTAATTTTAAGGGATTAAGAGATAATTGTTGATAACGAGCGGCTGAGGTACTCACAGATCTGAAATCTGTCAACCACGTAGAACAACATAATTCGCGTCCACATGATCCAATTCCTCCCAAACGTGCAGCCTCCTGACGGAAACCTACTTGTTTCATTTCGATTCTAGTCCGGAATTCTTTAGCAAACAATTTTATCAACTCTCTAAAGTCAACCCGTTCTTCGGCCGTATAATAAAAAGTAGCTTTGCTGGCATCGCCTTGATATTCAATGTCAGAAATTTTCATGTGAAGCTTTAAGTCAATGGCAAATCGGCGCGCTTTGACCTTCATAGGTTCTTCCTTATCTCGGGCATCCGACCAGATGTCAATGTCACGTTGGGACGCTTTTCTATATATTTTTAAAACGTTTTCTTCATCGTCAATTTTAACGTGTTTACGTTTCATTTGGACTCTAACCAATTCTCCAGTAAGCGTTACCATTCCGATATCATGTCCTGATTGTGCTTGAGTAGCAACAACATCGCCAATGCTTAAGGTTAAATTTTCTGTATTTTTATAATATTCTTTTCGTCCATTTTTAAATCGGACTTCGACACCAATAAAAGGCTCTTCTCCTTGCGGAAGAGACATGTTGGCCAACCAATCAAAAACAGTCAGTTTATTGCAGCTATCTGTGCCGCAAGTACCGTTGTTTTTGCATCCTTTTGGTTGTCCACCCTTTCCGGTTGTGCAACTGTTACAACTCATGTTATGTTATATATATGATTCGTTTGGTAAACGAATGAGGATTAATAAATTATGGTCTAATATTTTAGAAAAATTCTACCTGAATAAAAATAAAAAGCCATATAATTTTAGAACGTAAAGATAAGATTATTTATTTCAGTTATATAATTGAAAATCATGTAACTTATTGAGGAGGTCTAAAAAATTATAACTTTAATAATATCAGCCAGTTACTGATTATATTGTAATTTCATTTATCCAAATCCATTCACTGATGTAGTCACTAACAAATCAAACATTCCTGTTAAAAAGATTTCAATAAATGATATATTAGGAAAAACGATTATCACTCAAACCAATGATATTGAAAGCTTTAAATATCAATCTAGAAGGTTTATCAAGAGGATTATATTTTTTGACTTTAGAAGTTAAAGCCAATCAGAAAAAGATTATTAAACTGATTAAAGAGTGATTTTTAAAAATTAAAAAGGCTTCCCAAATTGGAAGCCTTTTTGTTTATCTATTCAGTATTTCGAAAATATTTCTTAAGTCTTGCTTATAGGGTAAATGATCGGCACGTCCTTTTTTAAAGATATCGTTGCTATTGCCTTGACCTTTTCTCATTTCCTTTTGTTCGTCGTAGGGCAAATCATGGACTTCCATACACGTGGCTGAACAACAACCTTCCATTTTCTGCTTGCATTTTTCACATTGGATAAAGAGTAAATGGCAGGCGTCATTGGCACAGTTGGTATGCAAATCGGCCGGATCTCCGCATTGGTGGCAATGCGCAATGACATCTTCAGAAATACGTTCCGAACGTCGTTGATCAAACACAAAATTCTTACCAATAAATTTGTTTTCTAAACCTTTTTCATTGATTTGCCTCACATAATTAATGATTCCGCCCTCTAACTGAAATACGTTTTTAAACCCTTTATGCTTGTAGTAGGCACTTGCTTTTTCGCAACGAATACCTCCGGTGCAATACATGACGAGATTTTTATCTTCCTTATGATCTTTTAAATCTTCTTCAATAATATCCAAAGACTCTCTAAAAGTGTCTACATCTGGTGTGACCGCATTTTTAAAATGGCCGATTTCACTTTCGTAATGATTTCTCATATCCACCAAAACTGTATTTGGGTCTTCAATGAGTTCATTAAATCGAGAGGCATCTACATGAACGCCGATATCGGTCACATCAAAAGTGTCATCTTTTAAACCATCGGCAACAATCTTGTCTCGCACTTTGATTTTAAGTTTTAAAAACGCAAAATTGTCATGCTCCACGGCAATGTTGAGACGTACATTTTCCAAAAATGAAATGCTGTCCAAATGGGCTTTAAAATCTTTAAATTGATCGGCTGGTAAAGACAATTGGGCATTAATTCCTTCGTTGGCCACATAGATTCTTCCCAAAACCTCAAGTTCGTTCCAAGCTAAAAATAAGTGATTTCTTAAGGTTTTAGGGTTGCCAATTTTGGCGTAGGCATAGAAAGAGATCGTCAAACGGTCTTTGCCCGCTTGCTCAATAAGTGTTGCTCTTTCTTTAGCGCTTAAGTTATTGTACAGTTGCATGCTATACTAATGTTTAAGGTTAAAGTAAGCGGCAAAGATAATAAAAAAGAGTTTCTAGTTTCTAGTTTCTAGTTTCTAGTTTCTAGTTTCTAGTTTCTAGTTTCTAGTTTCTAGTTTCTAGTTTCTAGTTTCTAGTTTCTAGTTTCTAGTTTCTAGTTTC
>JBBSRC010000010.1:0-69181 GCA_038243395.1 Flavobacteriales bacterium
AATTCAGAATCTGGTAAAAGATGATGAAATTCTTCCGCAACTTCAGGAGGTGTTACAATATCATTCTTACCCCATATAATGCATACCGGTAAATCCATCTTAGGCAAATCTTTTGACATATTATGTCGGATCGCACTTTTTGCTATTGCTAAGGTTTTTATCAATTTATTTCGGTCATTAACCGTTTCATAAACTTCATCCACAATTTCCTTGGTAGCCACTGCCGGATCATAAAAAACATCTTGTGCTTTTTTCTTGATGACTTCATAGTCGCCACGTTTGGTATAACCTCCGCCCATCGCGCTTTCATACAAGCCTGAGCTTCCAGTAATAATGAGCGCTTTTACTTTCTCTGGGTAAAGTTTAGTATGGTAAAGCCCAATATGTCCCCCTAAAGAGTTGCCCAGCAAAATAACATCGTCAAGCCCTTTGTAAGCAATAAAATCATGGAGGTATTTTGCAAAACTTCGCACGTTGGTTTTAAGCAAAGACATAGAATAGATGGGTAATTCGGGAATGATGACTTTATAGCCTTTATCTCCAAAATATTGTACCACAGCATCGAAATTACTGAGTCCACCCATTAATCCGTGTAGGATAATAATCGGTTTGCCTTCGCCTACTTCAATATAACTATAGTTTTTTTCTTTTCGTAAGAGGTGTCTCATTAATGGCTAGTAGTTAAGCATAAAAAACAAATATAGTTATTTCAGCGAAATTTTATTTCATTTTAAACATTCTTCCAAATAATACTTACCAAATAGTGGTTCATAATAGAAAAACCAACTTTTTACCCCTTTTAAAGAACTTCAGAAAAAAGAGTTTATTTAATTCAAATTTCGTGGTGAGGTCCAAAACACAGCTCAGAATCGTAAACTTATCAACAAAAGTGGTAAATTGTGGTAAAAGGTGGTAATATTTTCAATATATTTGACTCTTAGTCGTTAGATAAATAAACAAAATCAATTGAGCTCATTAATAGGAACATACGAATGTAAAGTAGATGCAAAAGGCAGGCTTATGTTGCCTTCTGCAATCAAAAAACAGTTGTTGCCTGCGCTTCAAAACGGATTTGTTTTAAAAAGGGCGGTTTTTCAGCCTTGCTTAGAGTTGTATCCCATGGTCGAATGGGAGGCCCTGATGCAAAAAATGAACAAACTTAATCGCTTTAATAAGAAAAACAATGACTTCATCCGAAGGTTTACGGCAGGGGTTAAAATTGTGGAAATCGATAGCACAGGCAGATTATTGGTGCCTAAAGATCTTATGTTGTTTTCGGGAATATCTAAAGACATTGTTGTGTCTTCAGCAATTAATATTGTGGAGATCTGGGATAAAGATAAATATGAACAAGCTATAGACGACGCGGCTGAGGATTTTGCAGATTTAGCCGAAGAAGTTATGGGACAAGATGATGACGCAGATGGAATATCATAATCCAGTTTTGCTTACGGAGACCGTTGATGGATTGAATGTCAAGCCCGACGGCGTGTATGTCGATGTCACATTTGGTGGTGGAGGTCATAGTCGTGAGATTTTAAAACGCTTAGGACCAAATGGAAAGCTATTCGCTTTTGATCAGGATAAAGACGCTCTTTTAAATACGATCGATGATGCTCGATTCACATTGATCAATGAGAATTTCAGGTTTGTAAAGCGCTTCGTGCGGTTTTACGGTGCCAAGGAAGTGGATGGGATTTTAGCCGATTTCGGGGTATCCTCTCATCAGTTTGATGTCGCCGAACGTGGGTTTTCCACAAGGTTTGAAGCCGATTTGGATATGCGAATGAATCAGGATAGTAAGCTGTCCGCATTTCATGTCATCAATAAATACGATGAAGAACAAATCAAGGATGTGTTTTTTCAATACGGCGAGTTGCGTCAAGCGCCAGCAATGGCCAGATTGATTGTAGAAGAACGCGCCACCAATGAAATAAAATCCAGCGAGCATTTGAAGGAGGTATTGAAAAAATTTGTAAAACACAAAAATGAACATAAAGTGTTGGCGCAAATCTATCAGGCCATTCGCATCGAAGTAAACCAAGAGATTGAAGCTTTGAAGGAATTGCTTCTTCAAACGCCTGAAATGCTAAAAACAGGAGGTCGTTTAAGTTGCATTTCATACCATTCATTAGAGGATAGACTGGTAAAGCGCTTTATAAGAAACGGGATGTTTGAAGGCGAGCCAGAGCGCGATGTGTTTGGAAACTTTGAAGTACCCTTAAAAAAGGTCGGGGGCATGATTGTACCATCCAAAGCTGAAATAAAAGAAAATAGCAGAGCGCGAAGTGCAAAACTTCGAATTGCTGAAAAGATATAGATTAAAATAAAGAGAATTAATTCTTCCCCTCGGGAAGATGTCCAAAGGACAGATGGGCTGGGCTATGAGAAACAATATTTATCACATATTAAGAGGTAAGTTTTTGGTCAGCGATGACTCCTTTAAAAATTGGAGGATCATCATTTTTATCTCTGTTTTGGCTATTGTCATGATTGCAAGTTCTCACAGCGCCGATCAAAAAGTACATGATATCGCGCGTTTAAATAATGAAGTTAAGGAATGGCGTTCCTCATTTGTGGATGGGAGATCAAAGTTAATGCGTCTAAAAATGGAATCTGGAATTGTTCAGAAAATGGCAGAAAAAGAGATTACGCCTTCTCCAAATCCACCAAAAAAAATAAAAGTTAAATCAGATAGATAATTGGCAGTCACTGAAAAGCACATATTGAACCGATTGTATTTTGTAGCAGGCATTATGTTTGTCTTTGCCTTGGCTGTGGTATTCAAGCTGCTCACTATTCAATTGGTGCAAGGCGATAAATATCGTGAACTGGCTGAGAGGCGAACAGTTAAGAATGTCACTATTCCTGCCAATCGCGGTAATGTGTATGCCTCCGATGGAAGCTTATTGGCAACTTCAATTCCAAAATATGATATCCGCATCGACGCCTTAACGCCGACCACGAAAACTTTTGAAAACTATTTAAAACCTTTAAGTGATTCCTTGTCTAAATATTCAGGAAAATCATCAGGTTACTATGAAAAAGAGTTGCGTAAAGCAAGAGCAAATAAAAATAGATATTTCCTGCTTGCAAGAAATATTAACTACACCGATTATACGCGCATTCGAAATTTCCCATTATTAAATCTTGGAGCGTTCAGAGGTGGGCTCATCGTTGAGCAAACTACCAAGCGCGAGCATCCTATGGGTGGTATTGCGCAACGTTCTATCGGTTACGAGCGCATCGATAAAGATGGGCATTATGTTAGAGCAGGTATTGATGGCGCTTTTGGCGAAATGTACTTAAGAGGAACTGACGGTCATAGAATGAAACAAAAAATCGGTCAAGGACAATGGAAGCCAATTACCGATTATAATGAAATTGAGCCAAGAGATGGATATGATGTGTATACTACTTTAGATGTTAATATTCAAGATATTGCCCACCATGCATTGCTGAAACAGCTGGAGTATTACGAGGCTGAACATGGAAGTGTCATTGTAATGGAAGTGAAGACAGGGGAAATAAGAGCGATTTCTAACCTTGGAAAAATGAAGGATGGGTACTATTATGAGAAATTGAACTACGCCGTTGGGGAATCGCACGAACCAGGTTCAACTTTTAAATTAATGGCATTGGCTGCTGCTTTGGAAGATAAAGTGATCGATACTTCTGATGTGATTGATACCGGAAATGGACATAAGCGTTTTTTTGGGCGCACTATTTATGATTCACGTGGCTATGGAAAGATTTCAGTAGCCAGAGCTTTGGAATTGTCATCAAATATTGCCTTTGCATCAATTATTAATGATGGGTATTCAAAAACACCCAATAAGTTTATTGATCGATTAAAAAGCTGGCACCTCCACGAGCCGCTTGGAATTGCGATTGTAGGTGAGGGCAAACCAGATATTCCAGCTCCCGGAGATAAAAAATGGAGTAAAAATGCGCTGCCTTCCATGGCGTATGGGTATAATTTAAGTTTGACGCCACTTCAAACCCTAACGTTTTACAATGCCGTTGCCAATGATGGTGAGATGGTAAAACCGCGGTTTCTACGAGAAGTAAGAGAATTTGACAATATTATTGAAAGTATAGATAAGAAAGTGATCGAGAAGCAAATTGCTTCTAAGGAGACCATTGGCAAGTTACAGGAAATTCTTAAAAATGTTGTCGAAAGAGGGACAGGCAGTGGGCTCTACTCGCCAACATTTTCAATGTCTGGAAAAACTGGAACTGCCCAAACAGAATACTGGATGGCAGATTGGTCAAAAAACAAGAGATATATTTCATCGTTTGCGGGCTACTTCCCTTCCGAAAACCCTAAGTATTCGTGCATTGTAGTCATTCACAAGCCAAGTACCAAGAAGGGGTATTATGGCTCTGATGTTTCTGGCCCAGTGTTCAAGGCGATAGCGCAAAAGATTTTCACGGACACCCCCATTACCGATGAGGTAGAGACTTTAAAGTTTCAAAACTCAATAGTCGATAAGGATTTTGAATCCTATTATGACCTTGCTCAAACTCACAAAACAACCATGCCCGATGTGAGAGGGATGCCAACTATGGATGCTTTGGCGCTTTTAGAGAATATGGGCTTGATTGTAAAGATTACGGGTGTAGGAGTAGTCAAGAACCAGTCGATTGAAAAAGGTAGTAAAATAGAACGCAATCAAGAAGTCTATTTAAATATATAATGGCACAGTTAAAAGACATATTGTATAAGGTTACCATCAACGCTGTTGTCGGTACTACGAGCGTACAGGTCAATGCCATACATTTTGATTCCCGTAATATCGCGCAAGCTGATGTTTTTGTTGCGATCAAAGGAAGTATTACCGATGGTCATCAATATATCGATTTAGCCATAAAAAAAGGTGCCATTGCTGTAGTTTGCGAGGTTTTACCAAATAATTTGCAAAGTGATATTACCTATATAGAGGTTGAAAGTGCAAGTAATGCTTTAGCTTTTATGGCCGCTAATTATTACCAAAATCCTTCCGAAAACCTAAAATTGGTCGGTGTTACAGGAACAAACGGAAAGACTACGGTTGCAACCTTATTGTATCATTTATTTAAGAAAGCAGGATTTAAAGTCGGCTTATTATCGACGGTAAAAGTTATGGTTGATACTACTGAGCACGAAGCAACTCATACGACACCAGATTCACTAACCATCAACAAGTATTTAGAATTGATGAGTGATGCCGGTGTGGAATTTTGTTTCATGGAAGTTAGTTCTCACGGAATCCATCAAAACAGAACGGAAGGACTGCATTTTGTAGGTGGTATTTTCACGAATCTCACTCACGATCATCTGGATTATCACAACACGTTTGCAGAATATAGGGATGTTAAAAAATCATTCTTTGACACCCTGTCCAAAGATGCTTTTGCCTTGGTCAATATCGACGATAAGAACGGTTTGGTCATGTTGCAAAATACGAAGGCTAAAAAATACACTTACGCTTTAAAAACTTATGCAAATTACAAAGCGCAGATTCTAGAAAATCAATTCACTGGGCTGTTGCTTAAAATCAATAACAATGAAGTTTGGACGCGCTTAATCGGCAATTTTAACGCCTATAATATCTTGGCTATTTACGCTGCCGCAGAATTGCTAGGGCTGGAAAAAGTAGAAAATTTACGTCTGATTAGCGAGTTAGAAAGTGTTTCAGGACGCTTTCAATATTTGATATCGGACGAAAAAATAACGGCCATCGTAGACTATGCCCATACGCCAGATGCTTTGCAAAATGTATTGGAAACGATCAATAGCATTCGCACTAAAAACGAAGAATTAATCACAGTGGTAGGTTGTGGTGGCGATCGTGATAAAACGAAACGTCCTAAAATGGGCCATATCGCATCCGCATTAAGTACTAAAGTAATCTTTACAAGCGACAACCCCAGAAGTGAAATTCCTGAAATCATTATAGAAGACATTGAAAAAGGCGTAGAGCCTCAAAACTTTAAAAAGACCGTATCAATTACCGATAGAAAACAAGCCATTAAAACTGCTTGCCAAATGGCACAACCCAAGGATATCATTCTCATTGCCGGAAAAGGTCATGAAACCTATCAAGAAATTAAAGGAGTCAAAAGCGATTTTGATGATTATAAAATAGTTCAGGAGTTTTTGAAACAGTTGGGGAAGTAGTGAGCTGGAAACTTGAAGAATTAAGTAATCAGTACAAAGTATTAAGAGAATAAAGACCAATAATAAAAAATAGAAATAACGAATAACGAAGTTCAATTTAATCAACAAGCAACAATCTAAATGCTCTATTACCTCTTTGAATATTTAAAACAACACTTTGATTTTCCCGGATCTTCCCTCTTCGGTTTTATCACCTTTAGGGCGGCTATGACGATTATCACGTCGTTGCTTATTTCAACGATTTTCGGTAAGCGCATTATCAGGTTTTTGCAAAAGCAACAAGTTGGAGAAACGATTAGAGATTTAGGATTGGAAGGGCAAGTTGAAAAATCGGGAACACCAACAATGGGTGGCATCATCATCATCATTGCGACTTTAATTCCGGTACTATTGTTTGCTAAAATTGACAATATCTATATCATCCTCTTGATAGTGACCACGCTGTGGATGGGTGCTATCGGGTTTTTAGATGATTATATAAAAAAGTTTAAAAAAGATAAAGAAGGCTTAAAAGGAGGATTTAAAGTTTTGGGTCAAGTAGGATTGGGAATCATTGTGGGAGCTACTTTATATTTTAATCAAAATGTGACCATCAGGGAAAAGCTACCAATTGCTCAGCAAAAGCAGATTTTGGCAGCCAATCCAAATGTGGAAGCGTCGAAGTTATTTAAGGCAGAAGAAAAATCAACAAAAACAACCATTCCTTTTGTAAAGAAAAATGAATTTGACTATGCGAAATTGGTTACTTGGATTAGTCCAGGCCTTGAAAAGTACGCATGGGTTATTTTCATTTTAGTGACCATATTTATTATTACAGCAGTATCAAACGGTGCTAATTTAACTGATGGAATAGATGGGTTGGCCGCAGGAACGTCAGCCATAATTGTGCTTACGTTAGGGATTTTTGCTTGGGTTTCAGGTAATATTATTTTTTCTGAATATCTCAATATCATGTATATCCCAAGGGTCGAAGAAATAACTATTTATATTGCCGCCTTTGTAGGAGCGCTCGTTGGATTTTTGTGGTACAACGCTTATCCGGCGCAAGTATTTATGGGAGATACGGGAAGTTTAACCATCGGAGGAATCATTGCGGTTATTGCTATTGCGGTTCGAAAAGAATGGTTAATTCCGGTTTTATGCGGCATCTTTTTGGTCGAAAATTTATCTGTGGTAATGCAAGTGGGTTGGTTTAAATATACCAAAAAGAAATACGGCGAAGGCCGACGTATTTTTAAAATGGCGCCATTGCACCATCATTATCAAAAATCCGGGTATCACGAAAGTAAAATCGTAACCCGCTTTTGGATTGTTGGAATTTTATTGGCAATTGTGTCGATAGTGACTTTGAAAATTAGATAAAGAGAAATTACGATATACGATTTAAGAATTACGATTTCAATGAAGGAAATAATTAAAAATAGGACTAAAAAATTTGCATCAGATTGCTGGCATCTTTGTTCCAAATTTCCGATTACGAGAGAATACAATGCTTACTGTAATCAATTGATAAGATGTTCAAGTTCGGTAGGAGCAAATTATAGAGCAGCATGTAGGGCGAAATCTGACGCTGATTTTTTATATAAATTGAAAATTGTTGAGGAAGAAGCAGATGAAAGCATGTATTTCATCGAATTGCTTTTAGAAGTCTCGGAAAGGGAAATAGAGGAAATGAAGCGATTGCATGCAGAAGCTAATGAGATTTCATCAATAGTAGTTGCCTCAATTAGAGCCATCCGAAACCGCAATCGTAAATCGTAAATCTAATATCGAAAATGAAAAGGCTGGTCATATTAGGAGGAGGAGAAAGCGGTGTAGGCACCGCGCTTTTAGCCAAAGCAAAAGGTTACGAAGTATTTCTTTCGGATAGAGGAAAGATTAAAGATAATTATAAAGAAGTTCTTGTACATAATGAGATTGAATTTGAAGATGAGCAGCATACAGAATCAAAAATTCTAAATGCGGACATCGTCATGAAAAGCCCTGGGATTCCTGATAAAGTGGCTTTGGTAAAGCAGATAAGAGACAAAGGCATTCCAGTAGTTTCTGAAATTGAATTTGCAGCAAAATTTACTAAGTCAACTATTGTAGGAATTACGGGAACAAACGGAAAGACAACCACAGCCACCTTGATCCATCATATTTTAAAACAAGAATTGGAGGTTGGTTTGTCAGGAAACATCGGTAAAAGTTTTGCGCAACAGATTTTGGAGTATGATTATCCAAATTATGTGTTGGAGATCAGCAGTTTTCAGTTAGATGATATTGTAGATTTTAAACCACATATCGCCGTTTTGCTAAACATCACGCCTGATCACTTGGATCGCTATGATTATAAGTTTGAGAATTATATCGATTCAAAATTTAGAATTGTTCTGAACCAGACCAAAGACGATTATCTGATTTATGATGCAGACGATGAAGTCATAGTTGACTGGCTCAAATCACATAAAATTCAATCCAAATTATTGCCGTTTTCACTGACGAAAACCATTGCGAACGGCGCGTATTTAGACAAAGAAGAAATAAAAATAACGATAGATAACAACCAAACTATTATGTCAACAACAAATTTAGCCTTAGAAGGTAAACACAATATCAAAAATCAAATGGCTGCATCGACCGTAGCGCATTTATTAAAAATAAGAAAACAAACGATTCGTGAGAGCTTAGAGAATTTTCAAGGCGTTGAACATCGTTTGGAGGAGGTTTTGAAAATCAATAAGGTAAGATATATCAACGATTCAAAAGCCACTAACGTAAATGCGACCTACTTTGCTTTAGAAAGTATGGATACGCCGACTATTTGGATTGTTGGAGGTGTTGATAAAGGGAATGATTATAAAGAGTTATTTCCATTTATCAATGAAAAGGTAAAAGCCATTATCTGCCTTGGTGTGGACAACGAAAAATTATTAAAAACTTTCGGGAAGATGGTAGATGTCATCGTTGAAACTCAGTATATGAGCGAAGCCGTTAAAATTGCATACAAAATAGCAGAATCTGGAGATTCTGTGTTATTGTCGCCAGCATGTGCAAGCTTTGATTTATTTGAAAGTTATGAAGATCGAGGGCGTCAATTTAAGAATGCTGTGAGAAGTTTATAACTCCATCTTTCCCGATAGCTATCGGGATTCCCAAAGGGAAGAAACTGATGTGGAAAGAAGATGAGTAAAGAAATCATTTTTATATAAAATATTAATAAATAATTAAAATCATGTTTCCCTTTGGGGAAATGTCCGAAGGACAATGGGGACAATTTATAACAACATAAAAGGAGATCGTTTGATTTGGGCAATTGTTGCGTTATTGGCAATTTTCTCATTCCTTCCGGTGTACAGTTCTTCCAGTAATTTGGCATATACTGCTAGTTCTGGAAGTACGTTTTCTTTTTTTGTAAAACACTTTATGCATCTGTTTTTGGGTTTTGCCATTATGTACGGCGTACATCGCATTCCCTATCGTTATTTTAGGGGCTTATCACTCGTCATGATGCCAATTGTTTTGATATTATTGGTATTGACAATGTTTCAAGGCACAACCATTGAGGGTGCAAATGCGAGCCGATGGATTCAGATCCCCATTATAGGGATGTCCTTTCAAACCTCAACCTTTGCGGCGGTAGTATTGATGGTTTATGTAGCACGTTATTTATCAAAAATACAGGAGAGGGAGATCACATTTAAAGAAACAATTTTACCATTATGGATTCCAGTTTTTCTGGTGTTGATCTTAATTCTTCCGGCTAACTTTTCAACGGCAGCCATTATGTTTGCTATGGTCATGGTGTTGACTTTCATTGGAGGTTATCCTGCACGTTACTTGGCCATAATTGTTGGAGTTGGCATCGTGGTTTTGACCTTGTTCGTTTTGACCGCAAAGGCATTTCCTGAGGCCATGCCAAATCGTGTTGATACTTGGATAAATCGTGTAGAGAATTTTTCAAATGATGAAGATACAGAAGCAGATTACCAAATTGAAAAAGCAAAAATAGCAATTGCAACTGGTAATTATATCGGATTAGGACCTGGGAAAAGTGTTCAAAAGAACTTTTTGCCGCAATCTTCCTCAGATTTCATTTTTGCTATCATAGTTGAAGAATATGGATTAGTTGGCGGTTTGGTTATTTTGGTAGTGTATTGCTGGATGCTTTTTAGGATTGTGATCATCGCACAAAAATCAGATACGGTTTTTGGGAAATTAGTTGTATTGGGAGTAGGCTTGCCAATTGTATTTCAGGCGTTTATTAATATGGCCGTTGCGGTTGAACTATTTCCCGTAACCGGCCAAACATTGCCCTTAATTAGTAGTGGAGGGACTTCCATTTGGATGACCTGCCTGGCTTTTGGTATGATTTTGAGCGTCAGTGCAAAAAGAGAAGAATTAAAAGAACGAGAAGAAGAATTGGATAATCCTTTGGAAATATTGAGTGAAGCGATATAAGTTATAAGGACTTAAAATTTAATTTTAAATTGAAATAATAGGATTTTCCCCTTTGGGGAAATGTCCGAAGGACAATGGGGCAATTAAGAATCATATTATCAGGAGGCGGTACAGGAGGACATATCTATCCGGCCATCGCCATTGCCAATGAGTTGAAACTGCGCTTTCCTGACGCGGAATTTCTTTTTGTGGGAGCGTTGGATCGCATGGAGATGGAAAAAGTACCGCAAGCGGGATATAAGATTGAAGGTCTTTGGATTACTGGAATTCAGCGTAAGTTGACGCTTAAAAATCTTGTCTTTCCGGCAAAGTTGGTGGTAAGCTTAATGCGGGCAAGAAAGATTGTAAAAACATTTAAACCAGATGTCGCTATTGGAACCGGTGGTTTTGCCAGCGGACCTTTATTGCAAGTTGCAACTTTAAGAGGTATTCCGACTTTAATTCAGGAGCAAAACTCTTATCCAGGGATAACCAATAAATTATTGGCTAAAAAAGTCAATAAAATTTGTGTGGCTTACGACGGTTTGGATCGTTTTTTTCCAAAAGAGAAATTGATAAAAACCGGAAATCCGATTCGACAAGATTTATTGGAGATCGATAATAAGACGATAGAGGCAAAAGATGCTTTCCAACTAAAACAGGGCAAATATACCTTGTTGGTTTTAGGCGGGAGTTTAGGTGCGAAACGCATCAATGAATTGATTGAAAAAGAATTGGAGTTTTTCCAAACCCAAAATGTGCAAGTCATTTGGCAATGTGGAAAGTTGTATTACGAAACCTATAAAAAATACAGCACTTATGAAAATGTTCAAGTCCATGCTTTTTTGAACACTATGGATTTGGCATACGCTGCCGCAGATTTTATCATTTCAAGAGCCGGAGCAAGTTCGGTTTCGGAATTATGTGTGGTGGGAAAACCGGTTATTTTTATTCCTTCACCCAATGTGGCTGAAGACCATCAAACTAAGAATGCCATGGCAGTAGTAAATAAAGATGCTGCATTGCTGATTAAAGAAACGGACTTAAATATCGACTTTGAAAACAGATTTTCGCAATTGGTAGCGTCATCTGAAAAACAACAAATATTAAGTGAAAATATAAAGAAACTGGCGCTTATAAATGCTACAAAAGATATTGTGGATGAGGTTGAGAAGTTATTAAAGAAGAATTAAGTATTTAGTACAAAGTATTAAGAATAACGAATAACGAATAACGAATAAATTTCAACTTAGAAACGAGAACCTAAAAACAACAAAACTTGAATTTAAAAACAATAAATAACGTTTATTTCATCGGTATCGGAGGCATCGGAATGAGTGCCCTTGCGCGTTATTTTGTAGCGAATGGGAAATCGGTGGCGGGTTATGATAAAACCAGAACAGACATCACAAATGCTTTGGAAGATCTCGGAATTAAAATTCATTTTGAAGATTCGGTAACTGAAATACCATCTGAATTCTTGAATATTAATGATACTTTAGTGGTTTATACACCGGCCATTCCTAAAGAGCATATGGAATTTAATTATTTCAAATCCCATAATTTTGAAATCCTAAAACGTTCTGCAGTTCTTGGAGAAATAACGAGAGACACCTTTTGTTTCGCAGTTGCCGGAACTCATGGCAAGACAACTACGACAAGTATTTTGGGGCATTTACTCTATGAATGTAATGTGGCAGTCACAGCATTTTTAGGAGGCGTAAGTGAGAATTATAATTCAAATTTCTTACTTAAAGGTACTGAAGTCACAGTAGTTGAGGCCGATGAATATGATCGTTCGTTTTTAACCTTATCCCCAGATATGGCTGGTCTGACCTCAATGGATGCGGATCACCTTGACATTTATGGCGAAGCGGAAGAACTTAAAAAATCCTTCATTGAATTTACCAAAAAATTAAAACCAAACGGTAAGTTATTCGTGAAGAATGGTTTACCTGTTGAAGGCATTACTTACGGAATAGAAGATGATGCAGATTATTCTGCTCAAAATATTAAGATAACCGATGGCAGTTATGAGTTTGACCTAAAAACACCGACCAATACGCTTCATAATTTTGAATTCAGCTTGCCGGGCAGACATAATCTTTCGAATGCAGTAATGGCCTTGGCGATGTCTGTAGAATACGGCATCCCTCACCAACAGCTCGCCAAAGCTTTAGCTTCGTACACAGGAGTTAAACGGCGTTTCACTTATCAAATCAAAATGGATGATTTGGTGTTTATCGATGATTATGCACACCATCCGGAAGAAATTAATGCGGTGCATCAAGCAGTTAGGGAAATGTATCCCAACAAAAAGGTATTGGCCATTTTTCAACCGCATTTATTTAGTAGAACACGTGATTTTGCGGACGATTTTGCCAAAAGTCTCTCGCAATTTGATAAAGTGTTCCTGCTTGATATTTATCCAGCAAGAGAATTACCCATAGAAGGCATAACTTCAGCATGGTTATTGAGCAAAATTGAAAATAAAAATAAAAAATTAATTCAAAAATCGGAATTGATTTCAGAAATAAAAGCTTCTAAGGCAACAGTTATTTTGACCATAGGTGCTGGAGATATTGGCGAACAAGTAAAACATATAAAACGAGCTTTAAGTCTTGAAGATAAATTATAATTATATAAAAGTAATCGGGTTGATGGTATTGGTTATCTTTCTATTTGCGTTTTCCTCTGCACGGAATTCTGTCAGAAAAGTGAGTGAACCCAACATCAAATTTCTGGGCGATGAGAATTTATTTATTACCCATGCGGCTGTTAGTAAGTTGTTAATACAAAATGAGCAGAGTGTTTCAAATTCGTCTAAAGAAACAATAGATTTGAACGACTTGGAATCTGCCCTGAACGCTAACGTCATGATTAAGCGAGCGCAAGTGTTTATCAAGGTTGATGGCACATTGATCGCTGAAATTGAGCAAAAGAAACCTATTGCTCGAGTAAGTACAAACGCATCTTACTATATAGATGATGATGGTTCCTACATGCCGTTATCAACAAATTACACATCGAGAGTGCCTTTGGTTACTGGATTTGTGCAAGAAAATGAATTGTATAACGTGTTTACTGTCGCTGAAAAAGTTCAAAGTGATGCCTTTTTAAAAACGCATGTTACAGAAATTCATCAGAATGAAAATGGAAGCATTGATCTAAAATTTAGATTGAATGATTTTAGGATACAGTTAGGATCGCTGTACAAATTCGATAAGAAGATAAATAATCTTAAGGCTTTCTATCAAAAAGCAATGAAAGATAGTACGCTGAATAGTTACAGTGTGGTTAATTTAAGGTTTGATAAACAGGTCATATGTACCAAAAAGTAAAGGATGGAAAACAATAAAATTTCAGTAGGATTAGATGTTGGTACCACAAAGATTGTGGCCATGATCGGTCGTAAAAATGAATATGGCAAAGCCGAAATTTTAGGAATTGGAAGGGCTAAAAGTTTGGGAGTACATAGAGGCGTGGTCAATAATATCACACAAACCATTCAATCGATCCAACAGGCTGTGCAGGAAGCTGAAGCTGAGAGTGGCGTGAAAATTGAAGAGGTGACTGTAGGTATTGCGGGTCAACATATCAGAAGTTTACAACATAGTGATTATATCACGCGTCCCAACTCCGAAGTGGTTATTGATGAAGAAGATATTGATCGATTGATCAACCAGGTGCATAAATTGGTAATGCTTCCTGGTGAAGAGATCATTCATGTGTTGCCTCAGGAGTATAAAATTGATGGACAGGCGGAAATCAAGGAACCTATCGGAATGTATGGTGGGCGATTGGAAGCGAATTTCCACGTGGTTGTAGGTCAGGTGTCCTCAATTAGAAATATTGGACGCTGTGTGAAAAGTTCAGGACTGGAGCTGGAAGGCATAACCCTAGAACCCTTGGCATCGGCAAATGCAGTTTTAAGCCAAGAAGAGAAAGAAGCTGGAGTGGCTTTGATTGATATAGGAGGTGGAACGACCGATTTAGCAGTTTTTAAAGACGGCATCATTCGGCATACTGCAGTCATTCCATTTGGTGGAAATGTAATTACCGAAGATATCAAGGAAGGCTGTTCTATTATAGAAAAGCAGGCAGAATTATTAAAAATAAAATTCGGTTCCGCATGGCCAGGAGAAAATAAGGATAATGAGATTGTTTCAATCCCTGGATTAAGAGGAAGAGAACCAAAGGAAATTACTCTCAAAAACCTTTCAAAAATCATTCATGCTCGCGTTGTGGAAATTGTCGAGCAAGTGTATGTGGAAATAAAAAATTACGGACACGAGGAACAAAAAAAGAAACTGATTGCAGGTATTGTATTGACTGGTGGCGGCGCACAGCTTAAGCATTTAAAACAGTTGGTAGAATACATTACCGGAATGGACACCAGAATAGGTTTTCCTAATGAGCATTTAGCAGGCGATAGCGATGAGGAAATCGCAAGTCCGTTGTATGCCACAGCGGTTGGTTTAGTAATGGACGGTTTAAAACGCCAGGAACGAAAACGTATTGAGAAAGCAGCCGAGGAGGCAGCTGAAGAAATTATAGCATCGCCATCACCCGAAGTTGAAGAGGAGAGACCGATTATAGAACCAAAAAGAGAACGTCGATCATTTTTAGATAAATTAACCGAGCGCGTTAAAGATTTTTTAGATAACGCCGAGTAGCGACAGATTGCTATCGGTCGCCTAACACGCAACGTAGAGACAGATAATCATCTGTCTTAACAAAATATAGACAGATAACAATCTGTCTAAATATATAAGAGATAGATAGCAATCTGTCTCAACAAGAAAAATAGAGGAAGGTCAAGACCTGTCTCAATAAAATAAATATTAATTAAGAATCCAGAAAAAACCCAAAACATTATGAGCAATAAAAATGAATTTGGAAACATCGCGTTCGATTTGCCAAAAAACCAATCCAATGTCATTAAAGTGATAGGCGTTGGCGGCGGCGGAAGCAATGCTATTAACCACATGTTTCAGCAAGGCATTAAAGGCGTTGACTTTATTATCTGTAATACAGATTCCCAAGCACTACATAATAGTGGTGTTCCAAATAAAATTCAACTAGGCGTTAATTTAACCGAAGGTCTTGGAGCCGGAGCAAACCCAGAAGTTGGGGAGCAAGCGGCACTTGAGAGTTTAGAAGACATTCGTAGAATGTTGGACACCAATACTAAAATGGTATTTATTACCGCAGGTATGGGCGGGGGTACAGGTACAGGTGCTGCTCCAGTTATTGCCAAAATAGCTAAAGAGTTAGATATCCTTACTGTTGGTATTGTGACGATGCCATTTCTATTTGAAGGAAAAACCAGAAATCAACAAGCTCAAAAAGGTATTGAAACCTTAAGAAGCCATTGCGATTCCTTGGTAGTCATCAACAATAATAAGTTGCGTGAGGTTTATGGGAACCTAGGCTTTAAGGCTGGCTTTGCTAAGTCTGACGAAGTGCTATCAACCGCTTCAAAAGGTATTGCAGAAGTAATCACGCATCACTATACCCAAAATATAGATTTACGTGACGCTAAAACCGTTTTAAGCAATAGCGGAACGGCTATTATGGGATCTGCAACAGCATCTGGAAATTCGCGAGCTCAAGAAGCCATCATGAAGGCTTTAGATTCGCCATTACTAAATGATAATAAAATTACTGGTGCCAAAAACGTATTGTTGCTCATCGTTTCTGGAGTTCAGGAAATAACTATTGATGAAATTGGAGAAATCAATGATCATATTCAAAATGAAGCCGGCCATGGTGCAAACATAATCATGGGTGTAGGTGAAGATGAATCGTTGGAAGAAGCTATTTCTGTAACCATTATTGCTACGGGTTTTGACGTTGAACAACAAAATGAAATTTCGAATACAGAGACTAAAAAGGTCATTCACGCTTTAGAAGATGATCATAACGAGGTTAAAGTTAAAGAACGCGAGCCAGCCATAATAACACCGGATATTGTTCTCGAAAAAACAGTGGAAAAAGTAACGATTCATACCTTAGTGGAAGAAGATGTGAAAAAGGATGTCAATATGAAGGTGATCCCCACCACTGAGTTTATCAAAAATCTTAATGTGATTTATGATGAAGTTTTAGATAACGATGATGACGACGATTTTATCATTACGCCCATTGAACCTTTTAAAGCAGAAACTCCAAAAAGAGTCATTATTGAAGAAGAGGAACAATTCACGTTTTCATTCGATTTGCCTTTATTCAATCGAAAAATAGAAGAGACTCAAAAAGACGAAAATAAGATTCTCTATGATTTAGATGACCATACAAAAGAAATGAAGGTTAATGATCCAATTGAAATTATATCTGTAACTCAAGCTGATGAAAATGGCGAAAAGCGATATGCGCTTGATGATTTTATGACGCATGAGTCTTCGATTAATAAATCAAAAACTAAACAGCAACCAGCAGTCGAGGAAGATGTCGTGTTTGAGAAAAGAGTGATTTCTGCTCCAGAAGAAACAACTTCTCCAGAGGAAATAGATCCAATGAACAGTCCAATTTCTGATATGTTAAAGGATCGCGCTGACATAAGAAGACGTAAAATGAAAGACTTCAATTATAAATTCAGCTCCGCTAAAGTGGATGAAATTGAAAAGGAACCAGCGTATAAACGTCAAGGTGTGAATTTGGAGGATAATAAATATTCTTCAGATATAAAAGCGTCCAGAATGTCAGTTGGAACTGATGACAACGATGATATTCAGTTGCGAAGCAATAATTCATTTTTACACGATAATGTAGATTAATAGCGAATTCAATAAAGTGTTCTACATTATAAAACCCGAAAAGTTCAATAGCTTTTCGGGTTTTTTCATTCATGAGCCTTTCTGTCGGCAGACATGAAGGCAGAAATCTTTCAGATTTAGCATAACCTAAGGTTGTCTTTAGGAGTGAGATTTTCAAGGTATTAATATTCGAGACACAATTCTTTAAAATCCTGAATAGTCTAATCCAACACTCAAAAATATTTATGAATGAAAAGTATAACTGCTTTTTAAGCTTTATATTGATTGGAAGATAGTTAGCCTATTGAATCGGGAGTAATAACATAATAAGGAACTGTTTTGTAAACACGCTCATAAAGTGGCACTCTCGACTGCTCCCAAGTATTCTTAACCAGAAAATATAATTTGGTTAAACAGATTTTGTATTCTTACCTCGGGCGATGTGTAGATAGGTGAATAGTAGATCTAGGAATTCCACTTTGCGTAGAATACGATTGGAACTATTATTTTTTAAAGTTTAAATAATCAAAATAATTTTGAATTAACCTGCATTGGACTAACCAAACACCCCTGACTTTTATTATCTTCGCAGCATCAAAAAGAATACAACCATGAGTTTACAGGATGATTTAATGACTGCCTTGAAGGCAGCAATGAAGAGTAAAGATCAAGAAGCATTGTCAGCTTTGCGAGCTATTAAATCTGAAATACTCTTGGCGCAAACCGAAACGGGTTCCAAGGAAGAAATATCTGAAGAACAAGAAATTAAGATCTTGTCGAAATTGGTTAAACAACGTAAGGACAGCGCCGCTATTTATACGGAACAAAATAGAAATGACTTGGCGGAGCCAGAATTGGTGCAAGCAGAAGTTATTAGTCAATTTTTGCCCGCACAGCTAACAGAAGAAGAAATTGAAAAAGTGGTCGTTGAAACTATTGCCAGCACAGGAGCAGATGGAATGAAAGACATGGGTAAAGTTATGGGAATTGTGAATCAGCAACTGGCAGGAAAAGCTGATGGTAAAACGATTTCGACGATTGTAAAGGCTAAATTAGCTTAAATTTAATTTAGCATATAAAGAGATTCCTGCTTTCGCAGGAATTAATGGCCACGTAGCTCAGCTGAATAGAGCACTGGATTTCGGCTCCAGCGGTCGGGGGTTTGAATCCCTTCGTGGTCACGAATAAAACAAAATGCTGTACGTCAAATCAAGCTTGCTTGAATTTGTAAGTACAGCATTTTGTTTTTCAAAGCGGAGCTTTGAGGGAAATGTAATCCCTTTTAATAATCTGTACGTCAAATCAAGCTTTCTTGAATTTGTAAGTACAGCATTTTGTTTTTCAAAGCGGAGCTTTGAGGGAAATGTAATCCCTTTTAATAATTTGTACGTCAATTCAAGCTTGCTTGAATTTGTAAGTACAACATTTTGTTTTTCAAAGTGGAGCTTTGCGGGAACTGTAATCCCTTAAGTCAAGCTCGTCTGAGCAGTTTTTAGTATGAACAATTCTTATTACGGAACTTTCAGGGAAATACAATCGCTAAATCTAAACTTCTCTAGGCGTTATTTGTTTTAATCATAGTCAAAACGGAGCTCTGAGGGAATTCTAATCCCTCATTTCATGCGTGTGTGAGCAAAGCATAATCTTTCTTTAATAAGACTTAAAAAAGGTGCTTTTTAACGTACCACGTAATCCCATAATGTGCATTCAAGTGTGCGATACTACATCAAATCTCAAAAAAAAAGGATATAAAAAAACCCGCAAAATATTTATTAAACATTTGCGGGTTATAACTATTTTATTTTTTTTCCTAAAGTCGGAAAACGGCTGATAATGTGTGTTGAAAGTGGTTATTGGCATACAATTCGTTCTTATGATTTGTTGCTAATTTTGCGGTAGATTGTAATCGTACTGCAATTTTATCATTAAACCAATATTGTGCACCAGCTGAAAGATTTGCTGAAGTATTTATTTTATCCAAATTAAATATACCTAAGCCCCCGCTAACGTATAGATCGAGCCATTCTACGTCAAATAAATAATCGGTAAAATACCACTTGAGATTGGTGTTTGTTGAAAAATAAGTTAATCTTTCTTTCAGGACAGTACCACCATCTAAAACTGATCCAGCCTTAAAACCGTTAAGTGAAATATCTTGTTCTATCGCAAATTGCTCTGACCACTGATGTTCGACAGCAAAAGCAAGCGGAAACCGAAATCCAAATTCATCTAGATGCCCTACGGGGTTGCGTGTTCCAGGACTTCCAACTGCATTAAGCCCTACACTTACTTTCCAATCACTCTTAAATTTTGTGAATCTTTGAGCATGAACTGTATATCCAATAGTGGAAATAAGTAAACAAATAATTAACTTTTTCATAAAAAAATATTTCGTCAAAAATAACCCATTACTTCTAAAGTACAAAGCATTACTGCTAAGTTTTTTTTTATATTAGATCTTTTTAGTAAATATCTTATTTTTTAAAATATACGCTCTATAATGCTTGTTTAAAAGGAAAACCCGTAACCTGTCAAAATTCTTTTTTGATAAATATAAACTGCTGTACATCAAATACCCCAATTTTGGGTGTTCCAATCTGAAAAGATAATACCGCTCTAAAAATTTAGAATATTTGGACGATTCAGTCGGAGTCAATTCATTAAAAAATATACTCGAAATCTGTAAAAACGATTGAGAATGTTTTTTTTCGGATAATTCCTTGACCAGATTAGGCTTATTAGCAAGATCCAAAACCAAACAATCATAAACGGTTTTAAATTGTAAATACCCCATAAGATGTGCTTTGTCATTGATTTGTAAAGCCAAAATAGAAATCTTTACGAAGTCTTCAAGTGAGGGGACCGAGATACCATTAATTATTCTTTTATTAATAAGTACCTGTTGTTTGTTGATCAGGTGTTTGTAGGTATAATGTAAAATTTCGCTGTGAAGTTCAATGGCGCCAAATTTACCAGGGAAAACCTGTCTCTGCAAGTGTCGGCCAGTATCTGATTCGTAATCACGTTCTAAGCTTTGCGTATAACCATTATTAGTCATTATATCGAAAGCGGCATAGATTTGAGATTCTGCCACTAAGATATCAATATCTCCAATCATGCGCTCAGCGTGATCTTTAAAAGTATCACTTGCCAATAGCGCGGTGCCTTTAATAAAGACATGATTTATGTTTTCTCTAGTTAGTATTTCAGAGATTTCGTGAACTTCATTTAATAAGACCTCATTTCTCCCTCTATTAATACTTGCAATCTCTTCCAAATAAACATTCAAATCGGGAGGAATAAGAGGTAAGAGTCCTTTGTCTTTTAGGCGACAATATAAGGCAGGCAGCATGAGATGGTGACTTGCAATTATCACGACCTTATCCCAATCCGTATTTGATTCTTTAAATTGTTTCGAGAGTGTATCTTGATTTTGTCTAAAACTCAAGATATCTGCAATTAATTGCATAGTGGTACAAGTGGACTTTTTTGGCAATGTGTCTAAGATTTCAACAAGATCAAATATAAGGAAATAGAATTATAGCCATACCGCTAAGAATTGAATAGCTTCTTAATACTTGCAACTGCAAAGTCGTTATCGGAATAATTCAATTCATAACATTCCAAATCTTTAAGCCATTCCAAAAATAATTTTGAGTTTTGAGCTAACGGCGAAATCCAGGATTCTGGAATTAAGGTTTCTAAAATTTTCTCTATGCCAATTTCTTGAATAGTTGAAGTGGTGTTTTTATCGAATTTGACATAAACAATTTTTCTACAGGGCAGGTGTGAAGGCCCTTCTTCCATATTTTTAAGAGGAGGAATGTATTTGACATTTACGTTTTTGGATGTGCTTTTGAAAACCGGGTAATTGTCAAAATCAGGGAACAAAGGTTTTAGCATTTCAAACGAACCCGTTTTAACGGAAATTCCGGAAGGAAAACGATACACTTCTTTATTGTCTGCCGATAGGGGCGTGAAATCATCTGCCAAAACATCGATACCATGCGCCATCAATATAGCAGACAATGTGCTTTTTCCGTTCCCTGAATCGCCAATTAGCATAACGGCCTCTTGATTATTACAAACTGTGGACGCGTGGAAAGTGGCAATCCAATCGGATTCGATTTTGTTATAGAGTGTATTGATGAGCTGTAATGCAAATTGTCCTTGTAATAAATGATATTCTGAAGTGGGGAAACGACCAACATAATTTTTGTTGTTAATGAGATAAAGAAAATCATCTTCTTTAAAAATGTAGAAATCCTCTATATCGTGTATTTTTATTTGGGAAATGGCATTCGCCCATTGTGGATGAATAAGCGCCTTAATTTGTTCAGACCCGAAATTTATTTTAATACTAAAATTGCCAAATGTATAATACTCTACTAATTGAAATTCAGGAATTAGAGAAGATTTAATTACTTCTGATTTATGATTTACTTCTGAATTTGCAACAATCAAAAATTCAGATATTTCATTTAAATATACTTTACCTTTGTCGAGCTGTATATTTAAATTAAAATTTAAGTTTTCTAAGAATTCTGATTCAGATAAGGAGTCCAAGTATACCCTAACAATTTCCCATAGATATTTAGAAATAACAATATATTTATTGGAGGGCTCAAACCATAGGATAATTTTATCTGAAAGTGCTACAAAATGTTTTGGAGCCATAAAATTATTTAAGTCTATGGACAATCGTCACTTCCGAAAGGACCGCCACCAGGATCACATGGAGTTGATTGCGCCTGTGCTTTTTGTGGGTTCAGTATCAAAAACGTACCCACAGCCGTTAGCGCAGCATACTTACCCATACGTTGCAACGCTTCTTTTCTAGTAATCTCGTTATTTAAATTTTTCTTTTCCATGGTGCGAATATAATAATCATTTTACAATTTAATAAATAAATGGTGATAAAAGTGTTTTCTGACGTTTCAGTCGTTAAATAGCGTTTTTACAGATTTTAAATAATGTAACTTCGGATTGCCATTTCACATCAGCTTCAAACCTCTTTGTCAATGCTGGTTAAATTTGAATCAGCCTCAGCCTAAACTTAGTTAACTAGTATTTAGCTTTTAACGTGTCAAATATATGTCTTAATGATGACATGGGCATACTTTAGTACGATCATAAAATTTAAAATCGTTCAATTTTAAATTTCTTAGTTTAATGGTGTTCATTTAAAGCTTAGAGAAAAGAATTATATCTCCGAAATAACTAGGACTGGTTCAAAATACAAATGTGTTATAATACAATTACATCTTATGATTATGATCCTCAATTTAATTAATTTATTAAAATCTTTTTAATTTTTTCCAAAGCTCCTGACCTTAATTTGGCAATATACATCCCACCGGCCAATATGGAAAGATCAATTTGTTTACTATCACTTTTGTCGTCAAGTTGAGTGCTGATCATTAGCCGTCCATTCAGGTCGTAAATTGAAACAGCCGTATTGGGAGCCATGGCGCCTTCGATGTGTAAAATAAGTGATCCATTGGTGGTGTACATTATGGGATGATTAAGAGGAGCTGCACCAAAAGATAACATTGGATTGATCACATGTAAAAAGAACCTTCCTGTTTTTGAAATATTCGAATTAGTAAAAATACTATAATTATTAGTGTGTAATAAAGTGAACGTGTTGTCCAGCCTATCCTCCAAATAAACTTCAGTTTCTTTAGGTAGAATAACATCTGTAATACTGAAAGTTATTTCTTGCCCTTGCGGAGCATTTACGCCCAAGGGTATAACCACACTTTTCGAGAGTTCGGAATAGGGTAGGCTTTGCACAGCCATATCCATCCCAGAGCTTTTATCTACCAAATGCGAGTAAATTGCAAAATCGGGAGTTTTCCCAGCGTAAACACCAGCATCATAGCCCGGATCAAGACCTTTGGTGGATTGTTTATTAAAGTAAACATCTGTGTGATAATTGGAAATACCGTTGCTGAGATTGAGTTTTAAGAACCCTACGTTTTTAGCGAGGGTATCTTTCCTAATTACAAATTCGTTGGTATCTCCCACAGTGCGCATAGAAGTGGCAAATGAGACGCTCGCACCTTTAGCTTTGGAAGCTACCATAAAACCTTGACCAGGTTTTAATTTTGTGTTTGGATGTAAAGTAAGATAGGCTAAATTTTGAACCTTCCATCCGTTGGAGATCTCAGGATCATAACTATAAATCCCTGCAGATGTTGCGGCCAATTGCGGATTGTTTGCAGCTAAAAATTCGGATAAATTGATATACGACGGAAATGGGTTTCCTATCAAGTTCCATTCCGAATAAGCGGAGCCTGAAACAAGGATTTCTTTTTCAATGTCTTTGGTGTGGACCATTCCTGTAAATGTGAAACTTTCATTTTTTGGAACCGTAGTTTTATAACCAACACCGGCTTTAAAAGTTTCATTTTCAGAACTTGTAAAGTTTGTAAAGTTCCCTTTTGATTTGTTGAAAGGCCCAAATGAAAAGTTGGATTTTGCGGCGTTACTCATCACGTTGGGGTTTGATTTTCTAAAGACTTTAAACGTTTCTCCTGATAAGGGAGCCGAAATAAGGACCTCATTGTTTACCACGCCCATGGCATTTTGGGTCTGAATATGACGTTCATATTTTGCAGCTCCCGTAACTTCCCCCGTAACAATTAAGCTGGAGAAGTTGTCTGCATCCGATTTCAAGGTGAGTTGGTTGGAGGTGGACAAATCTCCATTTACGGTAATAGACCCTGTTTTTGCTATAATTACATGGGCTTCGGCATTTACCTTCAAGTTTTTTACTTGTACATGATTTGCTTCCGTATAAGTTCCGTTAGCAATGATTGTGTTTTCATTCGCAGTTTTAGCGTTTGGGGCATGGGGTGTCCAGCGGCCATCCGCATATAACAAGCCATCATAGGTCAGACTTCCTCCAAGACGGATGCCCGTATGTTCCAGTCCCAATACGTTTCCTAAACCACCCTCGATATCAAAAGTGCCTAATGGACCAAGCATCCCGATGTTGGAAGCAAAGCCATAGAGTCTGAAGGTGATCTGACCTCCGACTGCCGATTTGAGTTTGGTTTCGATAATAGGCGATTGGCCGGAGTTGCTCACCTTGTCATCAGAATAAATGTCCGATTTGTAATTGTCCAAACTCGTTCGTATTCTAATTTTTGCGGGACCGTTTCCGGTAAAAAAATGAGACATGCCGTCGGGGTCCCGATCATAATTAATCTGTAATTCCGTAATGTTAATGATATAGCCCTCATCTGCGGTAACCGACCATTCGATATAATCATTGGTGTCCAACTTACCGCCATTCGCCCAATTGCCACTATTGAAGGTTGAGCCACTGGCAACGGTCAGTCCCAGACCTCTGGAAAGTGGTTGAGCGGTCATATGCGGAATGGCCACTGCTGTAGGTGTTTTTGTGCCAGAGAAAGCAGCAATATTCTGACCCAAAATGGGTAAGGATATCAGCACAAACAAGATTATTGCAATTCTACTTTTTATCAAAATATTTTATATTGAAGGAATCAATTTCCTAAGCTAACCTCATTAACGATAAGATCAAATTTTCACTTGGAATCATTACTACCGAAAAAATCGGTGCCACTATATTAATGCAAAAATACGCTATGCTATCAAATAAAAAAATCCAATGATTTTCAATTTATGAAAACGATTGGATTAGTAAAAAAGTATCAGGTTTATTTTTTATAATATTCAGTGTGGTTGCAAAGCAGAAGTGATGTGGTTTACCTGAAATCTTATAGCAATTCATTCGTTCAATAATTTCCGTAAATATGAAAGTAACAGGAATTTAAAAACCATTGCCAATAATTATGAAATGATTCTAGATATAAATAAATGTGAAATCTGACCAATTCATCATTGACTCCAGTACATGTTGAAATAATTTAGCGAGTTTCTTCTACAGAACTAAGGGATTTGGAAATTCTTTATGGGTTTATAGCGTACTTATATATCTTTGTGGGTCTTAATGATCTAAAAAAAGATAAATCCCATGCCCTGGTACGTCCTCCTTACAAAACCTAAATATGAACTTAAGGTTGCAGATCGTTTGCTTGAAGACGGTTTCGAAGTGTGTTGTCCTACTCGGATAGAAGTCCGGCAATGGAGCGACCGTAAAAAGAAAGTGACAGTGCCCTTGTTGCCCTCTATGATCCTGGTGAACATCTTAGAAAAGGACCGTTCTCAGGTTTTTGCGGTTCCTGGGGCAGTGCGCTATCTTTTCTGGTTGGGTAAGGCCGCTATTGTTCCTTCGGAAGAAGTGGATTTACTCAAAGAGATTGCCGACAAAAAACAACAGGTAATCTCTACAGAAAAAATAAGCGTTGGTCAAGAAATTGATTTAAAAGCGTTCGGCTTATCTGCCAAAAAAGGAACCGTAAAATATATTTCCGGAAATCAATGTTGGGTGGTGCTGCACAATTTGGGATATGTAGTTAAACTAAAAATCGAATAATCCCTCGATCTATTCTATAAATAATCATATTTTTGTTTCCTTTTAAGATCAATGTCAAATTTTTATGTCGGAGCCTTAATTCGCTTTTGATTAGTTAGTTGATGTGGCTATCCTTGGCGAAGCCGTATAGTTTGATTAAAAATTGGTCCAAGCTGAATCAAAGGAGGTCACCCAGAATTTGATTTCAATACAAGTATAAGAATGATTTAGGGATTTTTTCGTGAACTTCAGAAGTCTATATAAAAAACATATTATAATAACCAGTGCATTTAAGTAATTGATTTTTATTTAAACTGTCACCTATTAAACTAAGAGAATGAAAATAAAGAATATCTGCTGTATTGGAGCAGGGTATGTAGGCGGTCCCACAATGGCGGTTATCGCACAAAAAAATCCAAATATTAAGGTCACTGTTGTGGACATTAACGCTACGCGAATTGCGGCGTGGAACGATGAGGATTTGGAAAAACTCCCAATTTACGAACCCGGGTTAGATGACGTTATTGCAGAAGCCCGCAACCGAAATTTGTTTTTTAGTACAGATGTTGATGCCGCGATTGAAGCTGCGGATATGATCTTTATTTCCGTGAATACTCCAACCAAGACTTATGGTCAAGGGAAAGGAATGGCGGCCGATTTGAAGTACATTGAGTTATGCGCAAGACAAATTGCAGAGGTCGCTAAAACAGATAAAATCGTTGTCGAAAAATCGACATTGCCGGTACGTACGGCTCAAGCAATCAAGAGCATATTGCACAATACGGGTAATGGTGTTCAATTTCAGATTCTGTCAAATCCAGAATTCTTGGCAGAAGGTACCGCAATTCAAGATTTGATGGCACCAGATCGCGTATTGATCGGAGGTGAGCAAACTAAAGAAGGCCTTGAAGCAATCCAAGCTTTAGTAGATATTTATGCCACTTGGGTGCCGTCTGAAAATATTCTGACCACTAATTTATGGTCTTCCGAATTATCGAAACTAACCGCAAATGCTTTTTTAGCACAGCGGGTGTCATCGATTAATGCCATGTCAGAATTGTGTGAAGTTACAGGAGCTGATGTAGATGAGGTCGCTATCGCGGTCGGAAAGGACAGCAGGGTCGGTCCTAAGTTTTTAAAGGCGTCGGTTGGGTTTGGAGGTTCTTGTTTTCAAAAGGACATCTTAAATCTGGTTTATATCGCAAAATCTTATGGCTTGAACGAAGTGGCAGATTACTGGGAACAGGTTATTATCATGAACGATTATCAAAAACGTCGTTTTGCCAACAAAATCGTTCAGACACTCTACAATACCATTTCTGGTAAAAAAATAGCCTTTTTAGGCTGGGCTTTTAAAAAGGACACAAATGACACGCGTGAATCTGCGGCCATCTATGTTTCAGATCAGCTTATGGAAGAGCAGGCTAATATTGTGGTGTACGATCCAAAAGTAACGGCGCAACAGATGCAAAGTGATATCAATTATCTCAACACACGTTCTGAAGACGATAACAAGAATTATTTAACCACCGTTTTGGATCCTTATGAAGCTTGTAAAGATACGCATGCCATAGCTGTTTTAACGGAATGGGATGAATTTAAGACCTATGATTGGGAAATGATTTATAAGGGTATGAAAAAACCAGCCTTCGTATTTGACGGGCGTGGCATATTAGATAAGGATACCTTAGAAACTATAGGATTTGAAGTCTATGTCATCGGAAAATAACCCTCTTTCAAAAACGATCTTAGTTACTGGCGCTGCTGGATTTATTGGCTTTCATGTGTCCAAAGCCCTATTGGCGTTGGGTCATAAGGTTATTAGCATTGATAATATCAATGACTATTATGATGTCAATTTGAAGTTGGCGCGCTTATCAGAATTGGGGATCGACAAAAAAGAAGCCACTCAAGATCTAAATTATACGTCAAGTACCACGCATGGCGAGCAAATGATTTTTGTCAAAATGAATTTGGAAGATCGAAATGCCTTACCAAAGCTTTTTGAAAATCATGCGATTGATAGTGTGTGCAACTTGGCGGCTCAGGCCGGCGTCCGATATTCTTTAGAAAACCCTGAAGCTTATGCAGATAGTAATTTGACTGGGTTCTTAAACATTTTGGAATGTTGTCGCAATTACAAAGTTGCCAAATTGGTCTATGCCAGTAGCTCGAGTGTATATGGTAACAGCGATGCCGTTCCGTTTGAAGAAACTGCCAATGTTGATCATCCGGTCAGCTTGTATGCAGCGACTAAAAAAGCAAATGAACTAATGGCCCATGCCTATAGCCATTTGTACGGTTTTGAAACCATCGGACTTCGATTTTTTACTGTTTACGGTCCCTGGGGACGTCCAGATATGGCCATGTTTTTATTTACCGAAGCTATTCTGAACAATCAACCCGTCAAGGTTTTTAATAACGGGGACCTCTCACGCGATTTTACTTATATAGATGATATTGTGAAAGGTGTTTTGGCTACTTTGTTAGAAACTTCTGAAGATGATTCAAAATATAAGCTTTACAATATAGGCAACAGTCAACCCGTACAACTTTTAAAATATATAGAAGCGATAGAAGCAGCCTTAGATAAAAAAGCCATCAAACAGATGATGCCCATGCAACCTGGAGATGTCAAGCAAACTTACGCTAACGTCAATCGTTTGAAAAAGGATTTTAATTACCAACCAAAAACGGAGGTTAAGCACGGGATTGCTGAATTCGTGGAATGGTATAAAGGGTTTTATGGAAGGTAAATATCTCTAAATAGAGAGGTTAAGAGAGCCAAGAAATCATAGAAAATAGAGGATAGACTATACCCGCCTGCCGGATGGGCAGGCATTAACAACGTTGAGGTTTAAAATGTCCTGATTGAAAATGTTAAAATCAAAATCTAGTAAACAAAGCAAAATTCATTAGCCGAAACATAAACAGAAGCGTCATGGCGAGGAATGAGGTACGAATGACGTGGCCATCTCATTGTTATAAAGTCCGAATTCTAGAGGAAGTCGATACATAGCCTGACCGTCCGCTTGACTCACCTAAACGTTCGCGGAAGCTGGAAACCCACTTTAAATACACATCACTTTAAAACTATCCTTTTGAATTGGAAATCAAATTTTTTTAAAAACCCATAGAGTTTTCCATTCGTGTAATTTAATTTGGATTATTAATGGACGAATACCAAATAATCTGACCTCATTTATTCGTGCCAATTAGTGAAACCCGCCTGAATGAGAAAGTCGGGCAGGTTCGTGTTTTAAAAAAGCATTAGTTTTTCTCAAACACAACAAACAAGAACAAAAATGAAAAACTTCGCCCTAATCGGTGCCGCAGGCTACATTGCCCCACGTCACATGAAAGCCATTAAAGACACGGGCAATACCTTGGTGGCTGCGTTGGATCCTTACGACGGCATCGGGATTATGGATAATTATTTCCCACGGGCCAGCTTTTTTACAGAGTTTGAACGTTTTGATCGTTTTGTAGACAAATGGCGCAGGGATAGTGGCAATAAAATTGATTACGTGTCGATCTGTTCGCCAAATTACTTGCATGATTCACATATCCGATTTGCACTAAGGAGTGGGGCAGACGCCATTTCAGAGAAACCCTTGGTGCTCAACCCGTGGAATGTAGATCAATTGAAAGTCATTGAAAATGAAACAGGAAAAAAGATCTTTAACATCCTGCAATTGCGATTGCATCCAACCATTATCGCATTAAAAGAGAGAATTACAAAGGAGTTAAAGCAAGACCCTACTAAAATATATGAGATCGATTTGACCTATTTAACCTCAAGAGGCCGGTGGTATTTTGTGTCTTGGAAAGGCGACGAAGCGAAATCTGGTGGCATAGCCTCCAACATTGGTGTCCATTTCTTTGATATGCTCTGTTGGATTTTTGGCGATGTCCAAGAGAATATCGTCCATTTAAAATCCCCAGATACCAATGCGGGTTTCTTAAAATTAAAGCACGCCAACGTAAGATGGTTTTTATCCGTGAATCAGGATTATATTCCTGACGCCATTAAAAATGCAGGACTGACAACCTACCGCTCCATTGCAATAAATGAAGAAGAAATAGAGTTTAGTGGGGGCTTTACTGATTTACACACCAAAAGTTATCAGGAAATTTTAAAAGGCAACGGCTTTGGTCTAGATGAAGCTTATAGCTCCATAAATACGGTGTCTGCTATCAGAAATCTTGATCCTATTGGATTGAAAGGGGATTACCATCCGTTTTGTAGGTTCTAGAATTGACGGATGGCGGATGACTGATGACGGAGGACGGGTGTGTTGCGAGTTATGAGTTAAGAGATTTGTTACGAAACTGGACTCAAAATAATAATAAGCCAGTTTGACTTTATTTTGGCATTAAAATTCACAATGGCGTAATTCAATGGTTAAGGCTAAAACCCTAGTTCACATTAAACTCATAAAATTTCAAACCAAAAACCATCTAACGTTTCAAGCCCTCTAAACATTAAACTCATAAACCACCTAAACTTTTTGTACATAAACTTTAATTTTTATTCGTAAAACCTCACACCTAATCAAACCCACTAAACTCTAAACTAATAAACCTCCTAAACTTTTTATAAATACATTCTAAGCTCTTTTATCCGTCCGTAGCATTTGCGAAGGCGGAACCTCCATTCCTTAAACCTCAAACCTCAAACCTCAAACCTCAAACCTCATACCTCACAACTAATCCCTAATCCCTAATTCCCATGACCAACTATTTCATCCACGAATCCAGCTATATCGACGCTGATGTCTTAATCGGCGATAACACCAAGATCTGGCATTTCTGTCATATTCTATCCAACACCCAAATCGGCGAGAATTGTTCCTTCGGACAAAACTGCGTGGTGGGGCCTAATGTAAGCATTGGCGATAACGTAAAAGTTCAGAACAACATTTCCATTTATGAAGGCGTTACCGTTGAAGACGATGTTTTTATTGGACCTTCGGTTGTTTTTACCAACGTTATCAATCCCAGAAGTTTTATCGTTAGAAAAACAGAATATCAAAAAACACTCATAAAAAAAGGCGTTTCCATAGGCGCCAATTCGACCATCATTTGCGGAAATACCCTTGGGGAATATGCGTTTGTTGGCGCAGGAACGGTCGTCACCAAAAATGTGCCTAATTTTGGTTTGGTGGTCGGCAATCCGGCCCGTCGAATTGGCTGGGTCAGTAAGTTAGGCCATATGTTGACTTTTAATGACGAAGGATTAGCTACATGCGCTGAAAGTGGGGAGGAGTATCAGTTGGAAGCCGATCAGGTTAGGGCTTTGTGAAGAATGACGGAAATTAAATTGAAATCGAAGTTGAATTTGAATTTGAAAATTTAATGATAGGCGATGAAGGAAAGCTTGGGCGAAAAATCAGTGTAAATCTGCTGAATTCGTGTCATCAGCGTTCTTTTATAACATTAAAGAATGACAGAAAATTGAAGTCGAAGTTCAGTTTGAAGTCCAAAAGAAATTGAATATTTAATGATTACTCATGACGGATAGCTTAGGTTAGAAATCAGTGTGAATCTGCTAAATCTGTGTCATCAGCGTTCTATTATAACCTTTAAGAATGGCAGAAAATAAAATTGAAATCGAAGTTGAAGTCGGATTTGAAAACGAATATTTAATGATGATTTGAACTTACTTTAATAAAAGGATTATTAAAAGTTATTCGAGAGCCTAATTGCTTTGCGATCTTCGCAAAAAAAACCCATTGCCTGCCCGCCCGTCCATAGGTTTTGCTTAAGCGAAGCCATCCACGAGACTGTGGCTAGTGCTTATTTTTTCAATTCGATTATCTCTTTTTTCAGTTCAGGAAGTTCTTTTATAATAATCGTCCAAATTACTTCGTCTGAAATACTGTCATATTCGTGAGCAATTCGATTTCTAGTTCCGATTATTTTATGAGCATTTTTAATTTCAATTTCGGAATCTTTATATTTTAAAATCCTGTTAATTGCTTCTCCTATTATTTCTATATTTCTTTCTACTGCCTTTTTAGTTTTTAAGTCTTTTTGATACACTGAAAAGTCATGTTGTTCGGGTAAGAAGTCAAAAATTTCATCTATAGACCTTTCTATATCTTCAAGCCAAGAGTTTATTCTATTGTCCATAAATCAAAACTTTAGTTTCATCAAGTTCTTTTCTGAAATATTTGTTTTTAATAGCTCTGTATTCAATAAGGTCAATTTGACGTTTTAATAACTTTTCCAATTTATCTTTTAATTGAAAGTATAAATTCGTGTATTCAAAGGGGTCATTTTCATCAAAGTCCACAACAAAATCGATATCGGATGCATCACTGAAATCATCTCTAGTTACGGAACCAAAAGCAGAGAATGTTCGAACTTTGTATTGTTCGCAAAGCTTTTTAATCTGTTTTAAATTTTTGTCGTTTATTTTCATATTTCAAAAATAATCAAATTTCTTGTATTTGCCGTTCTTTATGGCATTAGCCACAAAGGTTTTGTATATGATTTGTAGTATGTTTAAGCGAGTAGGTTAATAAATAATTACGAAAATAGAAAAACCGACCTGCCACGCTTTTGGACGTGGGCCGTTTTCGTAAGTAATCCCAGGAAGTTTAGCCCAAGCTTTAAATAGATGGGCACATACCGTAAGGACGAGATTCGCAATGACGAGCAACTTATATTTTTCTTAAGTCAATAATTGATTTTGAATAAGAATAAAAACATGAAAACAGCAATATCCGCCGCCCTTGAAACCATTAAGGTCATCCTCGACATCTATCATTCCGATTAGGTTGAAATGGAAATTTATTCATCCGCCTGCCCACCGATAGCTTTTTGCGAAGGCGGGTAGCATTTGCGAAGACAGATAGCTTTTGAGTGAGTGAGAAATAAAAAATATATTTACATCCATTTAAATAGAAGCTCTAGTGTTCAGTCTAGCCTAAAAAATCATTAATCAGCAATCTTCAATCATAATTCCTCATTCCTCATTCCTCATGCCTCATTCCTCATCCCTATATACCGCCCTCACCGCCGCCCTCGAAGCCGGAAAAGTAATCCTTCACATCTATTACTCCAACGACTTTGGCGTGGAAGTTAAAGCCGATAATTCTCCCTTGACCAAAGCAGATACCGCAGCTCATCACGTGATTATGTCTCATTTAAGTGCCACAAACATTCCTGTGCTCTCAGAAGAAGGAAAGACGATACCGTATAACATCCGGAAAGACTGGAAACACTTATGGATTGTTGATCCCATTGACGGCACCAAAGAATTCATCAAGCGCAACGGCGAATTTACAGTCAACATTGCTTTAATAGAAAATGAAAAACCGATATTGGGTGTTATTTTTGTTCCAGTTTCAGGCGACTTGTATTTCTCAACAATTGAAACCGGTGCTTTTAAAGTAACGGTGAATCTAAATAATTTTGACATAGAAGCGATAATCCAAAAGGCAACTAAACTACCAATACACCGCGAAGAAAAAATTTTCACGATTTTAGCCAGCCGTTCACATCGGTCAAAAGAAACGGAGGTCTATATAAATGACATGCGTCAAAAACACGGCGCTGTCAATGTCATCACTAAAGGCTCTTCCTTAAAGTTTTGTATGGTTGCTGAAGGTGTTGCGGATTGTTACCCAAAGTTTGGACCTACCATGGAATGGGACACCGCGGCAGGACAAGCAATTTGTGAAGGTGCAGGTTGCGAAGTGATAAATTGGAGTACTAAATTACCCATATTCTACAATAGGGAAAATTTGATAAATCACTCATTTTTGGTAAAAAAATAATTCACCTTTTAAAGGTCTATATTCTCAATATTATCGTAGTTTTGCAAGCTTGAAAAAAGCGCATTTTTCTGAAGTGCTTTAAAAATAAAATATTGGATATCATTGCATTATGAATATTGATGTGAGTGACAGTGGCGAAGCCATATCTTTTGCAGAGTGAAGTTTAATCATTACAGAGTAGCATTAAATTCATATTAAAAAAGGTTTGAGACCACTCTTTTTAGATTTGCTGAAAAATCTTAAAATAATAAATGATCCTTCTCAGCAAAGTGAACCATATAATATTAGAACATTAACATATAAAATTATCTTATGAATACTATTGAGGCTAATTCTAAAATTGCCGTTGTCGGTCTAGGTTACGTAGGTCTACCATTAGCGCGTTTATTTGCAACTAAATATCCGGTTATTGGTTTTGATATTAACCAAGCTAGAATTAAAAGCTTGATGTCAGGAACCGACTCCACATTAGAGGTTTCTGACGAAGTTTTACAAGCCGTACTAGTTGATAAACCATCCGATCAAAATGGATTGTATTGTTCTTCCAATCTAGAAGACATTAAAGACTGCAACATTTATATAGTGACCGTTCCGACGCCTGTAGATAAAAATAACCGACCAGACCTAACGCCGCTTTATAAATCTAGCGAAACCGTTGGCAAGGTGTTAAAAAAAGGGGATATCGTCATTTATGAATCTACGGTTTACCCAGGGGTAACGGAAGATGAATGTGTACCCGTTTTGGAACGTATCTCTGGATTAAAATTCAATGTGGACTTCTTTGCCGGTTATTCACCCGAACGCATCAATCCAGGTGATAAAGAACATACAGTTGAGAAGATTTTAAAAGTAACCGCAGGATCAACTCCAGAAATTGGTCAAAAAGTAGATCAATTGTATAAATCCGTAATAACAGCAGGCACGCATTTAGCCCCAACTATTAAAGTTGCCGAAGCCGCTAAGGTTATTGAGAATTCTCAAAGAGATATTAACATTGCTTTTGTCAATGAACTCGCCAAGATTTTCAACATTCTGGAAATAGACACCCATGCGGTATTAGAAGCTGCAGGAACCAAGTGGAATTTCTTGCCTTTCAAGCCAGGTTTGGTTGGAGGCCATTGCATTGGCGTTGATCCTTACTATCTCGCTCAAAAAGCTCAAGAGCACGGCTATCATCCAGAAATTATTTTGGCAGGACGTCGTTTAAATGATTCGATGGGTGGTTATGTAGCTTCTGAAGTCGTAAAGTGCATGATAAAAAAGAAAATCAACGTAAGTGAAGCTGAGGTTTTAATGCTTGGAGTTACCTTCAAAGAAAACTGTCCGGATGTTCGGAATACAAAAATTGTAGATGTCATTAGCGCATTGCAAGAGTATGGTGTTAAAGTGAGCGTCTATGATCCTTGGGCCAATCCTGAAGAAGTAGAAAGAGAATACGGCTTACAAATGACGAACCAATTACCAGAGGATCGTTTTGATGGTGTCATACTAGGCGTGGCACATAAAGAGTTTTTAGCATTGGATTTGCCGAGTCTGAAAAAAGAAAAGGCTATTGTTTATGATGTCAAAGGTGTATTGAATGAAAGTGAATGTGACGGAAAGCTTTAAAGTTTCTTATATAAATCACTAAATTCTAACATGTCATAAAATATCATCAGTTGTTAAAATATAAATGAGTCAATTAAAAAAAGGTGTAGTTCTTTCGTATTTAAATATTGGGGTTGTCAATGTTATTGGTCTGTTCTTAACTCCATTTATTATACATAGTCTTGGCGATTCTGAATATGGATTATATACATTAATAGGTTCTTTTATCGCTTATCTATCCTTAATGGATTTAGGCCTTAATAATACGATTATTCGTTTTGTTGCAAAATACAGAGCTGATGCTGACGAAAAAGGTGAGCGTGTCTTTCTAGGTAATGTATTTACCATTTATCTTTTTATCAGCGTTATCATAGTTGCCATTGGAACTGTTCTTTATCATAATTTGGAGCATATTTTTGCCAATTCTTTGACTCCAGAAGAGATTGGTAAGGCAAAAGTAATGTTTGTTATTTTGATTTTTAATATGGCAATTGTATTGCCAGGAGGCGGTTTTACGGCGCTTTGTACGGCTTACGAAAGTTTCGTGTGGCCTAGAATGCTTGCTATAATAAAGTATATTTCAAGAGCTGCAATTATTGTGGCTGTTTTGAGTGGTGGTGGCGGTGCAATAGCTTTGGTGATTATTGATACTGCACTTAACATCGTAGTTATGTCCATAACATTTTGGTTTGTAATGAGAAAGTTAAAAGTGAAGTTTGATTTCAAGAAAATTGAAATTCCACTTTTTAAAACAATTTTCAACTATTCTATCTGGATTTTCTTACTAGCCACCAGTTCGCAATTTTTGTGGAATGCGGGTCAAATCATTTTGGGTATAGAAACTGATACTACAACAGTAGCCTATTATGCGGTAGGAATTATGTTAGGCGGTTACTACGGAGCCTTTTCTGGAGCAATATCAGGGGTTTTTTTACCACGAGCAACACAAATGAGTTCCAATAACAGTAAAGAAGATCAGTTGGCCATGATGATAAGGGTGGGCAGAATACTGATGATAGTATTGTTCTTAATTCTGACAGGCTTCATTATTTTCGGAAAAGAATTTGTTACATTTTGGGTCGGAGATAATTATATATCATCCTATTATGTTGCAGTTATTATTATGATTGCTTTTACTGTACCGTTACTTTTAAGCTTTGCGAGCTCTTTGGTGGAGGCTTATAACAAAGTTAAATATAAAGTGATTGTTTATTTAGTGTTTTTCTCGCTCGGGTTAGTATTTGGGTATTTCTTAGTGCCTGCCTATAAGGAAATAGGTATGATTATAGGAGTTACAACCGGTTGGATGCTTGCACAAATAGTCATGTTGTTTTTTTATCATAAGACTTTAGAATTAAACATGTTTGTTTTCTTTAAAGAAACCTGCAGTAAAATTCTTTTACCCGTGTTAATTTTGTTTTTATTAGCATGGTTTATAAATTCGAAACTACCTTCCAGCTTACTCTATTTAATTATTAAGATTGGAGTGTATGGCTCGGCATATGTGGTCTTGATGTATTCATATTCTATGAACACTTACGAGAAGGCATTGTTTAGAAGAAAATAGTTTTTTAAAAGTACAGATGTGATTGAACTCACCTATGTATGTAATTAGTTAGAAGTAAAGTCAGAATTAATGTTTTTCAAAATTAATAATGAAAATGGATAAATTAAAGGAATTAATGGTGCCCTATTATTTTAAGCTCATTAAGTTTTATACACTGTATATAATTCCTTACCGGTATGAAGAGGAACGCTATCCAGATTCTTATGTAAGTAAAAAGATAAAAAATATTGATATTACTTTAGAAAGGGCTAATGAAATCCTTTATATTTTCTGGACAGGAGGGAATGAAATTACAGAAAACAGGAAAAAAAGTATTCAATCAATTAAAGAAAAAGCGGGAGTAGAAGTCGTTTTAGTTACTTCAGATAATTTAAATGAATATATATTAGACAACCATCCATTACATAAAGCTTATAAATATTTATCATTAATACATAGATCCGATTATTTGCGTTGTTATTTCATGCTGCATCATGGGGGGGGCTATGTTGACATAAAACCTTGTTTAAATTCATGGAAAGGTTTATTTCAAAAATTAAATAAATCAGATGCGTGGTATTTAGGTACACGAGAAAAATTTCCTGGCGGTGTTGCTAATATAGAAGGGGTTATCGGTGCTGACTGCAAGAAATATTATAGCAATTTAATAGCTAATGGTGGCTATATCTTTAAGCCAAATTCTCCAATTGCTTTTGAATGGATGGATGAAATACACGTTAGACTTGATTATTTTATGGACGATTTGATAAAGAATCCTGGAGATGCCTTCGGGAGTGGGGATTATCCAATTCCATGGGCTTATTTAGCCGGATGTATTATTGCACCATTGACTTTAAAATATAATGAAAAAGTTATAATTGAGGATATCGATTTATATGCCATAAAAGACTACCGATAGTTTTATTCCTGAGAAATATTATGTTTTAAGTTATAATTTATTGGAATTTATACCATACAAAATCAATCTTTATTTTGAGTAAATATAACAGCGTTTTTAATTAAGATTCTAATCACTATTTTTTTTATTTGTTGACAAATATTTTATATAGTTTAAAGTCCTAAGAACAGTAAAATAAGTTTTGAAAATACTTGATACAATGGTTGGTGTTAATTAGCTCATCAACAAAATTTATTGCGGTAAAGTGGGTATTTTTGGTTCTTGAGATAATCTTAAAGAATTAAAAGAGATTATATTACGAAAATGATGAAGCAATTACCTAAAAAACGCTTTGATTTTGCAATACGGGACGTGAGTCATAAAGGGTTTCTTGTATTAGAATTATGAAGCCTTAAAAATTAATATTAGATTCACATTGTGATGGGAAATTATAATATTGTTATTCAAAACGGCATAACACTCAACTAATTTTGTTTCTTAGTTATTTTAAAAATTAAATAGATATGATTAAAAATTTAGTAAAAAGATATTTAACGAGTTTTACTTTTTTCTATGGTTATTTAGGAAATCGCATATTTATCATGATGGCTTTCAGTTTGGCTGTGTCTGTTTTAGACGGATTTGGGCTGACGATGTTTTTGCCATTACTGCAGATGGTAAGTGGTGATGGTACAATGGATGCAGAACAGTTAGGTAGCTTAAAATTTTTAGTTGAAGGGGTTGAAGCCATGGGGATTTCTATGACAATAGCAATTGTTCTTCTTCTAATGATTGTTTTTTTCGTTTTTAAAGCGATTACAACATTTTTTAGCCATTTCTACTTGGTTGTTTTTGGTCAATATTTTATTCGCACCATTAGAATGCGATTGCTAAATGCGCTAAATAATATGAGTTTTAAAAACTTTATAACTTCAGATGTAGGTCAGATCCAAAATACGATGAGCGGAGAAGTCGATAAAGTGTCAATTGGTTATCAAGCTTATTTCGCTACGCTTCAGCAAGCAATAATGGTCGCAATTTATCTGGGATTTGCGCTAGTTATTGATTTTCAATTTGCTATTCTGGTGGCTGTAGGAGGTGTAATTACTAACCTTTTATATAAGGCAATATATACACAGACAAAAGATGCTTCAAGAAAGTTGACTGGATCTAGTAATCTTTATCAAGGGTTGATTATACAGCATGTGAGTAATTTTAAATATTTACGAGCGACAGGAATGTTAAAATCATATTCAAAAAAATTGCAAGATAATATATATGATATTGAAAAATCAAGAAAAAAAATTGGAATTTTAAATGGAATTGGAATTGCCTCTAGAGAGCCTTTATTAGTTATTGTGGTCGCTATTGTAATATTAATTCAAGTTAAATTTTTAGGAGGTGCAATGGCGGCTATTCTAATTAGTTTATTGTTTTTTTACAGAGCATTATCTTCGCTGATTGGAATGCAGCAAAGTTGGAATTTGTTTTTAAGTGTTTCTGGATCTTTAGAAAATTTACAGGACTTTCAAGGTAAATTAGAGAGCGATTACGAAAAAAATGGTACTATAACTTTTGAGAAACTTAAAGAAGTAATAACTATGAAAAACATATCTTTTTCTTTCGGAAAGACTCAAATATTAAAAGACATAAACCTTCAAATTCCTATAAATCAAAGTATAGCGTTTGTAGGTGAAAGTGGGAGTGGCAAAACGACATTAGTGAATGTAGTTGCAGGATTATTAGATGTTAATGAGGGGGAGGTTAAAATTGATGGGCAATCGATAAGTGATTTAAATAAAACGACCTATCAAAATCGAATAGGTTATATAACTCAAGAAGCCGTAGTTTTCAATGACACCATTTATAATAATGTAAGTTTTTGGTCAGAAAAAAACCCTGAGAATTTAAAGAGATTTGAGAAGGCTATTCATCAGGCTGCCTTAACTGATTTTCTCAAAGAATTGCCCGATGGTAAGGAAACGGAATTGGGTAATAATGGAGTTAATTTAAGTGGTGGGCAAAAGCAACGGATTTCCATTGCAAGAGAATTGTTTAAGGATATTGACATACTCATCATGGATGAGGCGACATCTGCATTAGATTCTGAAACAGAAAAAGTAATTCAACAAAGTATAGAAAGCTTACAAGGCCAATACACTTTAATAATTGTGGCTCACCGATTGGCTACCATTCGCAATGTAAATAAAGTTGTCTATATGCACAAAGGGAGGATTGAAGAGGAAGGAAGTTTCGAAGACTTAATGCACAGTTTGCCAAGATTTAGAAAAATGGTAGAACTTCAAGAGTTATAATATTATTTTACTTAAAAATATGTTTCTCATGTGAGAAATGCTATAGACTATATCAATTGTAAACAAAATGAAAATAGGTATACAAAGTATTCCAAGAGGATTTGCTAAAAGATGGGTAGAATATTGTGTTCAAAGCAATATTAAATACGTACTAATCGATGTATATAGAAATGATGTTGTTGAACAACTAAAAAATTGCGATGCCTTTATGTGGTATTACGATCATTTAAGCAAAAAGGACCGTCAGGTAGCAAAACGATTACTTACTGCTATTGAACATTCTGGAAAAATATGTTTTCCTTCTATTAACGAAAATTGGCATTATGATGATAAAGTAGGCCAGAAATATTTATTAGAGGCAATTGAAGCCCCATTAATTCCTTCTTATGTTTTCTATGATAAAAAAGATGCTTTAGAGTGGGCGCATCATACTTCATGGCCAAAAGTTTTTAAGTTAACTGGAGGTGCGGGTTCTAGTAATGTGAAGATGATCAAAAACGTCAATGAAGCTATTAAAGTCATAAATAGATCATTTGGAAAAGGGTATAGTATATTCAACCAAAGAAAATATTTTTTAGAAGAGCGAATCTCTAAATATAAAGATAACGGCTCTCTATATTCATTAGTCAAAAGTTTCCGCCATCTTTTAAAGCCTCTTAACCAAGAATGGGTAAATCATATAGAAAAAGATTATGTTTATTTTCAGGAATTTATGCCGGGAAATGAATATGATTTAAGGTTGATTGTGATTAATCAAAATAAAATCTTCGGATTGAAAAGATATAATAGAAAGAATGATTTCCGAGCTTCAGGAAGCGGTAATATGGAGTTTTTAAATAATGATGTAGATCAGTCCATATTAAAACTTGTTCTGGATATGTCTGTGAAATTAAAGATGAATAGTGTAGCTTATGATATTGTATTCGACACTAATAAAAACCCTGTGATAATTGAGATTAGTTACGCATATTCAACGTCAGCTTATGAAAAATGTCCAGGTTATTGGGATACTGATCTTAACTGGATACAAGGAGAGATTGGAAATTACTCAGCTTGGTTGGTTGAAAAAGTTATTGAACAAGTTAAAAATAAAACATGATTATTTTAAAGTACTTCAGAAAAGTAATTAGATATTTAGAGCGAAAGGAATTTCAAAAACTTATAAAAAGTCTTCCGATTCAAATTGGTGAAAATGTGATATTTAAAAAATATCCTATAATTCAATTACATCCAACCGCCAAATTGATTATCGGAAAAAATGTAACTATTAATTCTGACAATTATGGATATCATGTTAATATGCATTCTGTTTGTAAATTAATGGCGGATAGACCAAATGCAATCATAAAAATTGGTGATAATACCAGATTTCACGGTAGTTGTATTCATGCCTACCAGCGGATTGAAATCGGGAGTAATTGTCTTATTGCGGCGAACTGTCAAATAATTGATGGCAATGGTCATGATGCTTCATTCCATGATGTAAAAAATAGAATTAATACCACGGGAAAATCAAAAGAGGTAATCATAGAAGACGATGTTTGGTTAGGAACAGGAGTTTTGGTGTTGCCTGGTGTTAGAATAGGAAAAGGAAGCATTATTTCAGCAAACAGTGTTGTTCATAAAGATGTGCCATCCATGGTACTTGCAGGAGGAAATCCTATTATAGTAATAAAGAGTTTTCATGAAAAATAGATTGATATCAGTCATTATTCCTGTATATAATGTTCGCGAGTATTTAGAGAAATGTGTAAACAGTGTGATTACACAAAATTACAAAAACTTAGAGATTATATTAATTAACGATGGTTCTACAGATGATTCAGGTGAAATTTGTGAAGAATTAGGAGAACAGCATCGGCGTATTTCTATAATTCATCAAGAAAATGGTGGTTTGTCCGATGCTCGTAATACTGGCACTAAAGCAGCAAAGGGTGACTATGTGTTCTATTTAGATTCAGATGATTATATTACTTCAGAATGTTTAGATACACTTTACAATGCGATAATAAAATATAATGCTGAAATTGCTCAAGCCAATTTTTATTATGACTATCCAAACCATTTATTGTTCGATAATTGTTTGGAAGGAAAGGATCAAGTTTATAGCAGAGATGAGGCAATGCAATTACTTCTCAAACAAGTTATAATTAAAAATTTTGCTTGGGGAAAATTAATTCGGGCGGATATTGCTAAAAAGCATTTATTTCCTAAAGGAAAATATTTTGAAGACACATTCTGGAAATATCATATCATCCATGAATGTAAAAAATATGTAGCCCTAGCGCAACCGATGCTGTTTTATTTACAAAGAACAGATAGTATATCGGGGTCCTTTTCTTTGAGAAGCTTACATCAATTAGAAGGCGAGGCTCTTAGAATTGATTTTCTAAAACAATACTATCCTGATCTCATCTGTCTAGCGAAAAAATCCTTGAAAATTAAGCTGCAGCAGTATCGAGGTCATCTAAATCATTTAGATTTTGAAGACCAAATTCTACTTCTCAAAACTATTGAAGGATATGAGATAACATATAAGATTCAGAATGATACAGATAGAGTAAATATTTATAAACTGTTTTCTCGAATTTCAAATAGATTATTCAGGAAAAAGCAATATGTCAAAATAGATAAAACTTGAATATTGTTTAGTTTTAATTGTAAAATAATTGCGTTGACATTTTGTAATCCTATTTAAATAGTGTATTAAAAAAATTATACGATTAACTCACCTTTTTATTTTCAATTTGAAACGAATTTCGTATGAAAATATAAAATATTAGCTAAGGTTAAATACTAAAACTTCAAATAAAATAATGATTGGTTTATTACAGCAACATACTGTTGATTTATATCAGCTTTCTGATAAGAGATTTATTAGAGAAAAGGTGAAGGCTCGGAGTTTATTGACGGTGGAACGTTTTGATCTTTTTGCGAAATTGAGTTACATTAAATTGAGAGATTCTAATCCTTTACTGGCAAAAGAAATTTATAACAGGCATATTAGAACCTTCAATCCTGATTTAAAGGAACCGGGAAGAACTGATAAAAACAGTTTTGAAGACTTTATCAACGCATTTGATTCACTAATAGATCATTTTAAGAAACATGATTTTGATGAAACGGTCTCATTACTCCCAGTTTCTCAGGACGGAACAATCCTTGATGGAAGTCATCGACTTGCTGTACTAGCTTTTTATGATAAAGACGTTACTATTTTGAGGTTTTTGGAAGTAAAACAGGTTTGTCAATTTGATTATAATTATTTTATTCAAAGAGGTCTTTCTCGAAGTACCGCGGATCAAATGGCTTTGGATGCCTTAGAATATTTCGATAATATTTATGTCGCTTGTTATTGGTCTAAAACGGGAAATTTAACGGATAGAGAGTTTGCATTAAGCCTTTTGAAAGAGAAGTTTTCACTTCTTTATTCTAAAAACATGAGGATGTCTTTGCAAGACTTAAGTGTGTTTATGACCACAGCACATTTAGATCAAAGTTTATTAGGAACCAAAGAAACTAATTCTTGTTTAGCACAGGAAACGGCATCCAAGTGTTACGGTAATAATGGAATATTACAATTTGTAATGTTCCAGTCAGATTCTCTAGATAGTGTACTAGTTGCAAAAGACGAGATTATAAAATTTTATAAACTGAGCCCCTCTGTGGCGCATATCACCAATAATCAAATGCAAACACTAAAAATTTCCAAATTGGTGTTGATGAAGGATTCAAAAGATTTCTCATTGGATGTAAATAGCTTGTTAGATCGTTTAGACGAATTTAAACTTATATTTAAAAATGTTTATTTAATGAAAGCCAAGCAAGTCTCAGTGAATTTTCTTGGAGCTTTAGGACTATATAAGAAATGAAAAATAGATTAAATATTCTTTTTGTTATAGAATCTTTAACACTGGCTGGGAGTGAGAAAAGCCTAGTAGCTTTATTGTCTAATTTAGATTCGAACAAATATAACGTGGATTTACAATTAATTAAGTACGGTGGCGAATTAGAAAAATCTCTTCCTGACTATGTAAATATATTGCCTCCTCTCGCTTATGTTCAATTTACATTTCAGCCTTGGAAGGATAATATCAAACAAGCAATCTCAGGATATAAACCCTTATTTTTAAAGGCTAAAATATGGTTTTCTATAGGGTTAAGAATGAGAAAACGAAATCACACTGAAATCGCAAAATTATATTGGGAAACATCAAAGTCTACTTTTAAGATGAGTGAAAAGGAATATGATGTAGCCATTGCATTTGCACAAGGTTTACCAACCTTTTATGTCATGGACAAAATCAAAGCTAATAAAAAAGTTACTTGGGTGAACACTAATGTTCGATTTACCAAACATAATATGGACTTCCAAAAAGAGTATTATAAAGACTTTGATAAGATAGTTGCCATATCAGAAGGTACAAAAAATCACTTAAACACTATTTTTCCTCATCTATCGCATAAGTTTAAAGTTATACCTAATATTATAGACCTCAAATCCATTCTCAAAATGTCTGATTTATACGAAGCACCTTGGGATAAAGATAATTATAACATACTTACCGTGGGACGATTAGATAATAGGATGAAAGGTATGGATATTACTATAGAGACTTGCAAATTACTACGAGATAAAGGATTGAGTTTTCATTGGACTATAGTCGGAGAAGGTACTTTTAGGGAAGAAATGGAGAATTATATTAAAAATCATAAATTGGAAAATCATCTAAGCTTGCTGGGTGCTACCGATAATCCTTATCCCTACTTTAAAGCGGCTGATCTCTATGTGCAAACTTCTCGCAGTGAAGGCTATGGAAGAACTATAGCTGAAGCACGATTATTGAATTTACCGATAGTTACTACGCGATTTGATACAGTTTTTATGCAAATGGTCGATGGTAAAAATGGAATGGTCGCTGAGATGAATCCAGAAGCAGTAGCTGATGCGATAGAGTTAATTATGAAAGATAAGGCACTTTATAGTTCTGTAAAAAACTATTTGAAACAGGAAAATAAGGGAAATGACGATTCGGTCAAAAAGTTTGATACTATGATTAATGATTTGTTTTCTGCAAAAAATTCACTTTAGAATTTAGGAAAATTAAGGATTATCTTTTTCAAATAATATTATATTACCTAGTTTTTTTGAGTAAATTTTAATGTCTGATAGGATTTTATTTAAAACTATAAAATTAGTACACATATATTTTATGAAAAATTGTTGCCATCTTACATTTTTTAAACTTTATTCCATCTCCAATTATTATTAGTTGCAAATAAAATGTTAGTTTCCATAATTGTTCCTATTTATAATGTTGAGCAATATCTTGTAAGATGTATTGATAGTATTATTAATCAAACCTATCAAGAACTAGAAATAATCTTAGTTAACGATGGTTCTCCTGATGGGTCCTTAAATATTTGTAATGATTATGCTCAAATGGATCAAAGAATTAAAGTAATTACACAAGATAATAAAGGACTGTCCGGCGCCAGGAATACGGGCATTATAAGTGCTAAAGGAGAGTATATCAGTTTTATAGATGCCGACGATCGTGTTGAGGAATCCATGATAGAGTCCTATGTGAATGTCGCGAAAGAATACAATCCAGACGTCATTTTAACCAATATATATCAATATCATAAAGGAAATTTGACCTATACAGAAACAAAGAATAATTTACCGTATGGGAAAGTATTAAACAAAAAATTGATTTCTGAACATATTATACAACCATATTATGGAGGCTATTTAGGGATTATTCCAAGTGCTTGTACTAAACTGTACAAAAGGAATTTCTTAAAGAATTATAGCTTGCTTTTTGACCAAACTCTTAAACGATCGGAAGACTATTGGTTTAATTTGTTTGTTTTTCAAAATTCTGAATATGTTTATTGTCTTAATAAATCTTTTTACCACTACTACTCTAATCAAGGAAGTATGATTAAAAGTTTTCGTGAAGGTCAATTCCAGGCCTTTCTTGATAATCGCACCAAATTATTAAAAGCTCACGAAAATTTCGTCTTTCCAATCCACTGGAAAGAATTAAATAATCAATTTGTAAATAATATTAATGAATTAATCTTGCTTGAAATCAATGTTAAAGGAATAAAGAAAGCTTATAAAAATATTCATAGCTATCTTACCCACAAAGAATTTTTAAAGATTTATTCGAATTCAAGTCCGACAAAAAAACATATTAGAATGATCAAATTCCTTTTATCTAAAGGGATGATTATTCCCGCAATAATGAGTTTCACACTTTGGTCATTACAAGAGACATGAAATTAAGCATAATTATCGCCGCCTATAATGTGGATTTGTATATAAAAAAATGCATTGAAACTTGTTTTATTGAAGAATTGTCTTCTCAGTATGAAATTATTGTGGTTAATGACGGCTCGGTAGATCGAACAAAAGAGATTATTCAAAATATGAGGGCCATCTCTAATTTGAAAATTATTAATAAAGAAAATCAGGGTTTAGGAGCAGCTCGCAATACTGGCATTCAAAAAGCAAGTGGTAAATACATTTGGATGCTTGATGGCGATGATTTTATTGAAACTTGTCAATTGAAATTTTTACTTAACGAAATAGATATAAGTAACCTTGATGTGTATGGGATGAATTATAATATTACCGATCAACATGGTGTCGCTTTTAATACAGCTTATCCTTTGGATAAGAATACTGAAATTTTTGAGGCTACCATTTACTATCAGAAATTTAAAGGAAATAGTTACACCTGGCAGTATATTTTCAAAAGGTCTATTTTTTTAGACAATAAATTACTTTTTTTGCCTTCCATAAACATGCAAGATTCAGAAATTCTGCCTAAAATTATTTATTATTCTAAATCAGTAAAATACCTAAATGTTATCGGTTATAATTATGTACAACATTCTGAGTCACTTACGAATGCTAAAGATTTTTCAAAACGATATAAATATTTTGAATCCATAATAATTGTAAATCAATCGTTGCAAAAGTTTGGATATGAAATCATGAAAACTAATTCTAAATTGGCTGAGGTAATCATCGACAAACGGCTTTCTTTGCATCAAATTGTATTTAATCATGTCGTTTATTTTCCATATACTAAAGAAAACTTAAAATCAATTTTAAAATTGTTGCGAGAAAATAAGTTTTATCCATTTATATTTTCTCCTCCGAGGAAATTAAGGTTTGTCAAATTTGGATTAAATAATTTTCCTTATTTGACAAAATTCATTGCTGATCAGCTTCGAAATCTTAAAACTTAAATGATTGATAATAGATTATCGCTGTTAGATGGTTTTCTTGTTATAGCAATTTTGATGGTAATGATTTTTCATTACTATTCAAGATTCTTAGGTGATTTATACACGTATATCTTTGATGTTCCTACACTGTTCAGTTACGGGTACTTGGGCGTGGAGCTGTTTTTTGTGATTTCCGGATTTGTTATTACTTTGAGTTTAACAAAATCTGATTCCTTTTTACAGTTCTTTAAAAAAAGATTTGCGCGATTGATTCCCGGAATGGTAGTTTGTTCCCTAACGACCTTTTTTATAGTAAGATTTTTTGTAAAGGGTGGTTTGTTTCTCGGTGAAAAAACCATTAGCAATTTACTTATTTCTAATACATTTATAAGTCCAAAACTAATCAACTGGATTTTTGATATCAATCCCGCGTACATTGATGGTGCCTATTGGTCATTGTGGATTGAATTAAGCTTTTACTTTTTGGTAGCTATCACTTATTTTGCGGATAAGAAGAATATCTTACGTAATTTTTCAGTCCTTATTTTGTTAGGCGTTATATCCTCTTTGTTTTTTAAATCAGAATTCGGATTTCATATTTCAAAAGTCGTAATAAGTGAACCAGTTTTTATGCTAATTAATAGGGTTTTTCTTGTCTTTAATTTTTTTGATTATGGGATATGGTTTTTGATAGGCATGGTTCTAAAAGATCTTTATTTTGACAAAAATAATAATAGGTTAAAAATGTTTATATCCTTATTATTTATCTTTCAAATAGCTATAATTTTTAATTTGTATACGATCGCTTTTACATTAGCAACTTTTGTATTATTCTATCTTTTTGTTTATAGACCACACATAATTTCATTTTTAGGACATCCTTTAATAAGTAAAATCGGGATTGCATCCTATTCAATTTATCTCATACATCAAGTTTTAGGAGTTCTATTGATAAATAAACTATCCCCATTTTTCGGTAGCTACAATTGGTTGTTGGGTATAATTGCAATTTTTATTTCATGTTTTTTTGGAGTATATAGTTATAACAAATTGGAAAATCCACTGTCGAAAAAATTAAGATGTATAAATTTTTAAAATGAAATTACAGCTCATCAAAAAATATTTCATGGATTTGGGTAGTAATGATCGCTTTATTTTTTTTTAAAAGTATTTTAGTAAATAAAAATTAAATAGTAGTCTAATTTAAATTTGATCTTTGGGAATATCAATTCAAAAAACAAATCAGCTAAAATCGATTGCGATTTTAATGATGTTATGTCTGCATCTTTTTAACAGAGATTATAAAGGGTGGTTCCAACCTTTAATATTTATAGGTGACACACCGTTATCATTTTATATTTCACTATTCTCCGACGCTTGTGTACCTATTTTTGCTTTTGTAAGTGGTTATGGATTATATTATAGTTATTTAAATAGTCATAATGCCTATACCAATAAAAATAAGGAAAGAACCAAGAAGTTATATGTTAGATATTGGATCATACTATTTCTTTTTGTTGTGATATTAGGTAGTGTATTATCGAAAGAAGGTTATCCAGGAAGTTGGGGAAAGTTTATATTAACTTTTACAGGTTTGAAACCAGCCTACAATGGTGCGTGGTGGTTCTTTACTATTTATATATTATTCGTATTTACTTCCAGACTATGGTTTAGATTGTTAGAAAAACTGAATCCATATTTTTATCTAGGTGGATTGTTTTTAATTTATATAGTCGCTTTTTATTTTATAATTTATAAAGGAGAAATTTTTATTAATGTAATTTTGCACTGGATGCATACGCAAGGTGCTTTATATTTCTGTACGCTTTTTCAGTTTATGTTGGGGGCTTTCGCTTTAAAATATCAATGGCACAATAAAGTATCATTCATTTTCGCTAAAATAAAAAAGAAAAATCTATTAGCACTTTTAGGAATTGTTATATTAATAGCATGTCATGGAACGGTACATAATTTCATTGTAGCGCCTTTTACGGCTTTAGGTTTTATTTTTCTTTTTCTTCAAATGAGTTTTGGCAAAACAATAAATACCAGTTTAGATTTTTTTACTCAACATTCCACTAATATATGGCTTGTTCATATGTTTTTATTTGTAATTTATTTTAAAGACTTTATTTATGCTCCTCAAAATCCTTTATTGATTTTTTTTTGGTTAGTGTTATGGTGTTTAGTTGCTTCTTTTTTGGTGAATATAATTTATAATAAATTATATTCCCTTATAACATGAAAGTCTTCCTCATTACATACGATATGAATGATCCATGCCGATTCAAACAATTATTTGAGCTAAGAATTTGTTTGTCGGAATTCAGTTTAAATTTTCTACTAAATTTTTATTAATGGACAATTATTTAAGTAATAAGTTAACGTTCTTTTCATTTTGGCTAATTGTTTTGGTTGTAATTCTTCATTCATTGAATGTAGATTTTTCAAGTTGCAATAATATATATTGTACTGTTCAATATCTGGTATCGCATAGGTTATCTCAAATTGCGGTACCTCTATTTTTCATGATTTCTGGATTCCTGTATTTTCATAAATTAGATTTAAATAATAAAATAGATTTATCTTATTTTATTAATGGTAATAAAAAAAGATTGAGAACGGTTTTAGTGCCATATATTCTTTGGTGTACACTTTGGTTTTCATTAATGTATGTTATACAGTATTTACCTATAGTCGAAAATTATTTTCAGCAGCCTCTTTATGAAATGTCAATGAAGGATAAGCTGTTAAATTTGTATTATTATCCGCTGAATTATCCTTTTTATTTTTTACGTGAATTGATGAGCTTGTTTGTGATTTCCCCATTAATTTACATCCTGATAAAACATTTAAAATGGTTTTTTATAATTCTCGTGTTTTTATTATTTATGAGTTTTGATAGACTGCTATCACTTAGCGGTATAACCCTATTATCAGCAACTCCACTATTTTATTTTGGGTTAGGATCTTTCTTTTCTCTTAATAAGTTTCAAATGATATTTAATGCTAAAAAACATATAGCACTTTTATTAGTTGTTTTTTGGCTGATCTTAAATATCATTTCCTTGTACAATGTAAAAGACCCTTTTATAATTAAGATTGTTTCACGTGGATTAAACATTTTTAAAGATCTTGTTGGTTGTGTGTCACTGTGGTATTTATACGATTTCTTAAATTTTAAAAAACAATGGAGTAACTACAAATTCTATAATTACAGTTTTTTCATTTTTGCTTTTCATGGCATACCAACTTTAATTTTAGTAAAAGCTAGTATAGCTTTGTCAAAAGAGAATTCTTTGTTACTTTTTATGTCATATATAATCATAATATCATCTATGGTTATTATTTCTATTCTAATAGGAATGGGGGTAAAAAAAATGTTTCCAAATTTGTATAATGTTCTGGTTGGATCTAGAAAATAAGTATCAACTAATGAAACTACTTTATATTACTAATGGTATTAATGGCTCAGGCGGGCTTGAAAGAGTCCTCTCTGTAAAAGCTTCCAATTTGGCGGATCAATATGATTATAATGTCACCATACTATCTTTGAACGATAATCATTTAAATCCATTTTATAAGTTTTCTGATAAAATAAAGATGGCGAGTATCTCTGTAGGCGGAACACCTTTTTCATTTACAAAAAGATATGTTCAAGGCATTAGGAGGATCGTTGCTGATTTTAAACCCGATGTTATTTCTGTTTGTGATGATGGGCTAAAGGGATTTTTTGTACCGAGAATAATAGGACATAAAGTGCCAACCATTTATGAAAGGCATGCTTCTGTAAATTTAAATTTTAAAAAAGCAGATAGCAATCCCATATCAGCTTTTAAGAATAAAACACAATATGCTCTGATGCAATCTTTAGGTGCAAGCTTTAATAAATTCATCGTGTTGACCAATGGGAATTTAAAAGAGTGGAAAAGCAATAATTTAAAGGTAATTCCTAATCCACTATCTTTTTATCCTAAAAATTCTGCCACATTAAATGACAGAACAGTTATAGCTGTAGGCAGTCATAGTTATAACAAGGGCTATGATTTGTTGCTTTTAGCTTGGAAACAAGTAGTCGAGAGGTATGGCGACTGGCATCTAGAAATATACGGTAAGATTGACCAAAATGAAACGTATCTAAAACAAGCAGAGCATTTAGGTTTAAATAAATCTGTAAAGTTTTTACACCCCGTTAAGGATATTAAGGAAAAATACTTGAAATCGTCTATTATGGTACTACCTTCGCGGTCAGAAGGTTTTGGGATGGTGTTGATTGAGGCCATGGCGTGCGGTTTGCCTTGTGTTAGTTTTGATTGTCCACATGGTCCTGCCGATATTATTCAAGAAGGTCTAGATGGGTTTTTAGTAGAAAATGGAAATATTAATGAACTTGCATCCAAGATTACCATATTAATCGAAAACGAGAATCTTAGGAAACAGATGGGAATTAAAGCAAAAGAAAATGCGAAGTTTTATCTTCCGGAAGATATTGTGAAGCAATGGGATATACTATTTAAAAACCTTGTACATTGAAAATACTCTATCTTAACAATCAGCTCTACCTCCATGGCGGCATTGAAAAAATTTTGAGTCAAAAAATTAATCATTTAATTGATGAATTTAACTATGACGTTATTCTCTGCACGAGTGAGCATAAGAATAATGAGTTTATTTATCCTTTAAATGAAAAAGTAAGACATATTGATTTAAGAATTGACTACGAGCGGTCAAAAAGTTATTTTCATCCGTTAAATTTAATAAAGGTCTTCAAACACTTTAGAGCGCTTAAAAAGGTTATAAAAAGTGAACAGCCAGATATTATTATCTCAGTTAATAAAACGCCTGAAGAATTTTTTATTCCTTTTATAGAGAAGCATATCCCGAAAGTCAAGGAATTTCATTCTTCAGGATCTAACTTTGGCACTTCCAAAAGCATATTTGGGAAATTAAAACGCCAACTTTTTAATGTATTTGCGCGGTATGATAGCCTAGTTGTTTTAAACCAAGACGAAAAGAAGTATTATCCTTTTAAGAATGTGAAGGTCATTCCAAATTTTATAAATATAGAATCCAATACAAAAATTTCAGAAAAGGAAAATACAATTATAGCTGCTGGTAGGATAGCCCCAGTAAAGCAATTTGATCACTTAATTTTGGCATGGAGTCAAATTGCGAATAAGTTTCCTAACTGGCAAGTGAAGATTTTTGGTGATGGCGATGCGGAACTTATGGATAAATTGAATATATTGATATTAGAATTAAATATTCCAAATATCGCAATGATGGGCCAAACTTCAAATTTAAAGCGGGATATGGATAAGGCTTCAGTATTTGCTATGACGTCGGCCACGGAATGTTTTCCTATGGTGTTACTCGAAGCTCAAAATGCACAAATGGCATTGATCTCGTATGATTGTCCATATGGTCCTAGAAATATAATTAAGGATAAGGTTACTGGGATTTTAACCCCACATAATTCAATTGATGATTTTGCGAAATCTCTTCAAAATTTATTAGTAGACGAAAGACAGATAGAAAATTTAGGAGTGCAAGCGCAATTGCATGTAACTAAGTTTAGTGAACAGAAAGTTATGAGAAAATGGCAAAAACTGTTTAATGATTTAAGCAACTGAGATGATAGACTGGATTCCATTAGAATTATATTCACCATTCTATTTCTATTTTCTCTTAGTAATTGTTTTTATTGTCTTCATGGATTCTCAAGGTCAAAGGGTTCCATCAGGTAATAAATTTCAACTTTTGGGGCTTATCATCGGCATCTTAATTACAATTTATATTGGATTCAGACCGCTCAGTGGAAGATATTTTGGAGATACTGGTACTTATGGCCAAATATTTGCTAAATATGCAGATGGTGCAGATGTTACCGCACAAAGAGACTTGCTCTTTCATTATTTTGCGAAGTTTACCTCTTACTTTTTAAATGTTCACTTCTTCCTTTTTGCATGTGCAACATTATATGTCTTACCTCTATATATTGTTTGTAAAAAGTGGTTTAAAGACTTGTGGTTTTTTGGTTTTATATTTTTAATAACCGCTTTCGAATTTTGGGCCTATGGAACGAATGGGGTTCGAAATGGTATTGCAGGATCCATGTTTTTATTGGCTATTTCAAGAGAGAAGAGAATATTTCAATTGCTATTTTTAATAGTGTCAATCAACTTTCATAAAACCATGCTTTTGCCCACGGCAGGTTTTGTTTTAGCAAACTTTTATAACAAACCTAAACATCTGATTTATTTTTGGTTGCTCTGCATCCCGGTATCTCTGATAGGCGGAAGCTTTTTTGAAAATATTTTTGGAAGCTTGGGTTTTGATGACCGACTCAGTTATTTTACAGAAGGAAATAAATTCGACGATCCTTTTAGCAGTACTGGTTTCCGATGGGATTTTTTATTATATAGTGCTTCGGCAGTGTTTGCTGGGTGGTATTATATCATAAAGAAAGGTTATCAAGATAAAATTTACTTTTGGCTATTTAATACATTTATCTTTGCCAATGCGTTTTGGATTCTAGTGATTCGAGCTAATTTCTCGAATCGATTTGCCTATCTCTCTTGGTTTTTAATGGGAATGGTCATCGTATATCCTTTGCTGCGGCAAAATATTCTTAAAAATCAATATAAAAAAGTAGGTATCATCTTAGGTCTCCAGTTTGCATTTACTTTTTTAATGAATGTTATTTTAGGATAGCCTATCCAAATAGGCAGGAGAAATTAGAATTCGGCTATAATATTTTAAGTTTATGAAAAAAATAACGGTTTTCACAACAACCTATAATCGCGCAAACTTATTGCCAAGGCTTTACAATAGTCTATGCGAACAAACAAATCTTAACTTTATTTGGTTAATTATAGATGATGGGTCTTCTGACAACACTAAAGAGCTCGTAGAAAAATGGATTGAAGAGGATAAAATAGAAATCCAATATCAATATAAGGTAAATGGTGGCATGCATACTGGTCACAACCTAGCTTATAAACTCATCAAAACAGAACTCAATATGTGTATTGACTCTGACGATTATATGCCAAAGGATGCAATCGAACTAGTCTATAATAAGTGGAATATAATACCCAATAAAAAAAATATCGCAGGAATTATTGGTTTAGACGCGGATAAAGATGGCGAAATTATTGGAACAAAAATTCCTGAAAATCTTATAACTGGTAGTTATTACGACCTTTATAGAAAACACGGAGTTAAAGGAGATAAAAAATTGGTCGCTAGGACAGATGTCATTAGAAAATATTTCCCTTATCCAGAATATGAAGGTGAAAAGTTAGTGCCTTTGGGAATATTATATATCATGATAGGGAAGGAATATGACTATGTCTATTCCAACGATGTGTTTTGCATAGTGGAGTATCAAGAAGAAGGCTCTTCTAACTCAATATTTAAACAATATAAACAGTCGCCTAGAGGATTTGCTTATGCTCGTAAAATAAAATTAAAATTTGATAAAAGTTTTAAAGACCAATTTAGGGTATATACCCATTTGATATCTTCCTCATTCTTCGCAAAAGACTTATCGTTGGCATTTGAAGGAGTGAATCCAATAAAAAGCGTTTTAATAATGCCGTTTGGGATTTTACTACATTTTTACATATTGCTAAAAATTAAATTATCATGAGCGAACCAATTAGAGTTTTACAAGTCGTAACCATTATGGACTTAGGCGGAGTGGAAAATTTTTTGATGAATTTATATAGAAATATAGACAGATCCAAAATTCAATTTGATTTTTTAATGCATCGCGAAAAGGAAGGGATTTTCGACAAAGAAATTTTGGAGTTAGGAGGTAGGATTTATAGATTTAAAGCTATAAGACCTTGGCGTTATATTCAATATATTGAAGGATTGAAAACTTTCTTTAGGAATCATTCTGAATATTTAATCATTCATTCTCATATAAATGCGAATAGTAATTTTATTTTAAAGGTAGCAAAGCAAAAAGGTGTTCCAATCAGAATAGCTCATTCCCATACAGCTGCCTCTGTAAAGAGCTACAAATTTCTTGTAAATATGTTAGCAAAGATAGTTCCTAAAGTTGCTACACATCGTCTAGCTTGTTCCCAAGAAGCAGGGGATTGGCTGTTCGGAGATAATGATTTCCAAATTTTTAATAATGCAATAGACACTCTCAAGTTTCAGTTTAATGAAAGTGTGAGACAAAAATTACGGCATTCCTTAGATATTAAAAACTCGGATATAGTTTTTGGGAATATTGCAAATTTCAATCCTGTTAAAAATCATGAATTTCTTTTGAAAGTGTTTGGAAGATATCATTACATAAATCCAAAATCCAAGTTAATATTAATTGGTGAAGGTGAATTAAGACAGGATATTGAGAAACAAATTAAACAACTAGGATTAGTGGATTCAGTAATTTTAACTGGAGCAATTCAAAACCCACAGGATTACTTAAGTACTATGGATATTTATTTGTTTACTTCACTATTTGAAGGTTTGGGAATAAGTTTAATAGAAGCACAATGCAATGGTTTACCAATTTTGATGTCTGATTGCCTTCCTCAAGATGCAATAGTAACAGATTTAATCCATCAAAAAAGTCTTCTAAGTTCTGAAGAGGAATGGACAGAAGAAATTTCGAATGTTCTAGAATCTCATAAAAATAATGATCGATTAGTTTATCGAGAACAAGTTTTGGTAAAAGGATTCGATGTTGTTAGTAATATGAAGCAAATAGAGGATTTATATTTAAATGCGTTATCCGAAATAACGAAATAAATAAAATATTATTCAAAAGTTATAATTCATGAAAAAACTTTATCATAAAACAGTTCAGTTTTTAGAAAATTCCATTGTTTTTTTGCACGTTTTAAAAATGAAAGGCGCTGAAAAACATGCTTTGTACCGAAAACGAAAGTTGTATAAGGATGTAAATTGGTCGGATGAGCAAAAAGCTGAATTTGATAATTTTTGGAGTTTTAATTATGGAAAAAAAATTGATTCACGAGGTCATAAATTATATGAAACTATAAACGGAGTTTTCAAACATGATTACTTTCCTGATTTTTTATTTGCCACAGAATTAGAACCAAAACTCAATAATTACATTTATGCTCGTTTATATAGCGATAAAAGTTTAACAGAACTTCTTTACAGTAAGTCAGAAAAACTATTAATGCCTAAAACTTATTTAGTGAACAGCAGTGGGGTTTGGTATGATTACAAAAGAAGACCTATTAATAAGGATCAAGTAAATGATAGCTTATTTAATCTGGGAGAAGCTATAATAAAACCAACTATCGGTGGGAATTCAGGAAAGGGAATTATGTTCTGTGATTTTATAAATGGAGAAGATATTAACAAAGATACCTCAATTGATTATTTAGTCAATTCAGATTACAAGGATTTCATCATTCAAGAAAAAATGGTGCAACATTCTAGTTTTTCTGCGCTGTATCCAAATTCTATCAATACTATTCGAATTATTACTTATATAGCAAATGGAAAAGTTCATCATTCTGATCTATGTCTTAGAATTGGAACAGGTAATTCAAAAGTAGATAATATACATGCTGGCGGTTTGGTTATAGGCTTATCGAATGATGGAATATTAATGGAGGATGCTTACAAATTAGGATATTCTGATAACAGTGTTATTTTTAAAAAGCATCCAGATACAAATATTGAATTTAAAAATTATAAGTTGGAAGGCATTAAAGATATAATTGATGCCGCTATGGAATTACATGGACTTACACCACATATTGGAATTGTTTCTTGGGATTTTATGGTTGATAAGGGAGGTCATTCCGTTTTAATCGAAGCTAATTACATGGGTCAATCTGTGTGGTTTCCTCAAATTGTGCATGGAAAACCAATTTTCGGGGAGAATACAGAGTATATGCTCCAATTAATAAGAAAATAACATTTGATGAGAGATAAAATATACAAACTCCTTCCTAACTTTTTTCAAAATATGTTGGTGTCTATTTTTAATATCAAGGCATATAAAGAGCGTAACGGAAAGGCATATTGGAGGTTTAGAGAAGACTTAAAAAAGAATCGCAACTTAACTTTAGAGGAATTAAAAGCCTACCAAAAGCAACGTTATAAAAGTTTTATTGAAACTGTTATGCAACATTCAAACTATTATAAAAAGACACTTTCAAACATTGAAAACGTGAGCGACATTGAGAACATTAGAAGCTTACCTATCATCACCAAAGAAGATTTACGATCCAATATGGATGAAGTGGTTATGAAGACCTCCCAGAAATTATTAATCCTTAAAACTGGCGGAACTACTGGGAAATCCTTAAAGGTTAAATATACCATTGAAAACATGGGTGAGCGTTTAGCCATGCTCGATGATTTTAGATCGCGTTCTGATTATGAATTGGGTAAGAGAACGGCTTGGTTTTCAGGAAAGAGCTTATTAAGCGATCGTGATATTAAGAAAAATCGTTTTTGGAAATATGATGTTTTTCATAAAGTGCGCTATTATTCAACATTTCACATCAAAAACGATTACCTAAAATTTTATGTTGAAGATTTGATGACCTTTCAACCGGAATATTTCGTTGGTTTTCCGTCAACTATTTTAGAGATTGCCAAATATGGAATGAAGCATGGTTATGACTACCCTGAAAATACCGTGAAGGCTATATTCCCGACAGCAGAAACGCTTACCGAAGACATGCGTTCTACAATCGAAACCTTTTTTAAGACCAAGGTATATAATCAATATGCATCGTCAGAAGGTGCACCTTTTATTTTTGAATGCAAAAATAGAAATTTGCATTTGGAACTTCAAAGTGGTGTCTTTGAGGTTTTGGACGAAGACAATGAACCCACGAGATCTGGGAAATTGGTAATTACGGCTTTCGCTACAGAAGCAACACCTCTGATACGCTATGATATTGGAGACTCCATTACGTTGGATGATCCTAAGAATGTGTGTGGGTGCGGCAACAATAATCCTATGGTTTTGGAAATCTTAGGAAGGATTGATGATTATATATATTCTCCGGAAAACGGAAAAATTAATTTGGGTAATGTTTCCAATACGTTAAAAGATACTAAGGGGATTCGGAACTTCCAAGTCGTTCAAAACGCGTTGGATCATTTAGAAATAAGAATTGTTAGTGAAACATCTCCTCCAAATAAAAAAACAGAAGCGATTTTCTTGAAAAATTGGAAGGATAGAGTTGGAGGTAAAATGAAAATTGATTTAATTTATGTTGATGAGATTCCCGTGGAAAAAAGTGGAAAGTTTAGAATAGTAAAAAACAACATAAAACATCTTTTAGATTAATCAAAACTAGATTAATAGGAAATGCGATATTACGAGGTTTTAAGATGGATAATGAAGATTACGCATAATTTTCACTTACAGAGTACAATGATTTGAGAGTCTTTTAATCGTTAATAGTTCAAGAAATCGAGATGAAATAGACAATGGAAAAGCATATATGGTTTCGACCTAACCAATTTTTATCCTCATTTTCTTAGATTAATTCTTCTAGCTTTTGCGTAAAAATCACTGTAGGTTTTTTATTATAAAACATATTAGAAACTTATTTTAAAAACATTATTTTTTTGACTTTTCGCTTAGAATTCATAAATATTTGTGGCAGTAACTGATGATTCATTATTAAATCTGCTTTATTACTTTAATTTTTATAAACTGTGAACATACTTATTTCAATAAACACCAGTTGGAATATCTTTAATTTTAGACTCTCTTTAATAAAGGCTCTGCAATCAAAAGGATATCAGGTAACCGCAATAGCGCCCAGCGATGAATATGTGAATTTGCTTGAAAGCGAAGGCGTAAAGTGTTTTCCTATTACTTTAGATAGTAAAGGCACCAATGTTAAACAAGATTTAATATTGATTATATCGTATTATAAATTATTTAAAAGCATAAAGCCCGATCTCATCCTGTCATACACCATCAAACCTAATATTTATGGGAATTATGCCGCTAAAGCATTAGGTATTCCAGTGATCAATAATGTGAGCGGCTTGGGTACATTATTTATAAAAAAGAATTTATCCACCCTTATAGCCTATGGTTTATATAAGACCGCTTTTTTAAAATCAGATTGGGTGTTTTTCCAAAACACTGAGGATCAAATGCTTTTTAAGCAGAAAAAGCTTATTAACGTTAAAAAGACCACTATTATTCCTGGATCTGGGGTCGATCTCGAAAGGTTTAAATCCGATCGACTTCATAATCCTGGTCGCACCATACTATTCGTAGGGCGGTTAATAGGAGATAAGGGCATCCGTGAATTTATTGAAGCAGCCAAAATTTTGATCAAAGAGGATGCTTCTTTAAAATTCAAAATAGTGGGCGAGTTGGGATATAATAATAAGACCGCAGTCACTAAGGAAGAGTTGGATAGCTGGTTGAAATTGCCACAAATAGAATATTTGGGAATGGTCGATAATATGAAGGCCGTATTTGAAAATATAGATATCATGGTTTTACCTTCTTATAGGGAGGGTTTATCAAAAAGTTTAATAGAAGCTTGTGCTATGAGTTTGCCGATAGTAACCACCAATGTGCCTGGTTGCAGAGACGTTGTTCAAAATGGCTACAATGGCTACTTGTGTGAACTAAAAAACTCGGTAGATCTTGCCCATAAAATTGCCGATCTCGTCAAATTAACAGAAGAGGAGCGTTTAGAAATGGGACGGAATGCACGACGCGTCGCCTGTGAAAAATTTGATGAAAAATTAGTAATCGATTTGTATTTGGCAAAAATTAAAGAACTAACAACCTGAGTAGGGACGATTACTATCTTTAATCTCAATACAGGTTAAAATTGAATCGCCTATAATTTTATTACACATACTTTTATTTTAATAAGTGCTTTGGCCACTAATAACACAATTATGAACCGTTGTATTCTTAGTGTTTAATAGTCATTAAAAAGGCTTACTTCAGTTTGCAAATCAAACCTGTAAACTGAAAATTAATGTATGGCGTATTTTGTGCCTACTAATGCTACTTTTTATTTAACCTATCGTTTTAAAGAAGCCCAGATACATGATGAATTCGGGTTGCGATATATAAGGAGGAGAAAAGTGATTCATTTTATTTTTGTCTTGGGAATTGCATATCATTTATAAATCACATTTTAGTCAGCAAACGATTGTATAAATACTGCAAGTGTGATCAACAACTTTAATTTTGTTGTTATTACCATAATTTAAAATTTTACCGTCTAAAACTTCTAATAATAGCTTTTTTTAGAAAATCATAAGACAAAAAGAATTTGTATAAATCTGAAAGGTGCACTAGATACTGTTGGAAATTAGTAAAATAAATCATTGTATTGCGTTAATGTCATAAAAACGAGAAGTTTAGTTTTGAAGCGTATTCTAATCAGGGCATCTTGGTTTTATTGATTTTATGATTCAAAAGATTGTGAATGTTAGCACTTAACGCGTATATTTGCCGAAATTTCGCCCCAATTTTTATCTGTTGATCCTTAAATATATACCCATGATTACTGAACTTCTGACATATTTTAACCCTTTAGATTATTTAGTCATTTGGTTATTTGTTGCTTTCACAATTGGGCTTATTGTATCTTTAAACACATTTCCAGCAATCTTTATGATCTCTGTGAAAAAACAACTCATGGACGAACCGGGTTCAAGAAGTGTACATTCGAAGAAGACTCCTACTCTAGGGGGTATTGCCATCTTTATGAGTTTGGTAGTAGTCATAACCACGCAAGGTGCATTATTGGATACCAAGGTATTATTACTACTATTGGGAGGGATGACTATTTTATTCTTTTTAGGACTTAAGGATGATTTACTGGTATTATCACCAAAGAACAAATTTTTGGGACAGATTATGGCAGCAATGGTTCTAATAATATTTACAGATACACGAATTACGGGGTTTTTCGGAATTTTAGGAGTCACCACGTTGCCCTATTGGTTATCTGTAATTTTCACCTTGTTTGTGTATGTATTGATCATTAACGCCTATAATCTGATAGATGGGGTTGATGGTTTAGCCGGAAGTTTAGCATTATTTGCTTGTGCGGCATTTTGTTATCTTTTCTTAAAAACGGAAGACGTTAGTATGGCTACCATAGCTATTGCAACCATAGGCTCATTATTGCCATTTTTAAGGTTGAATTTCGCTAAAAAAAGAAAGATTTTTATGGGCGATACAGGTTCGATGATTATAGGGTTTCTAATATCTTTTTTTGTGGTTCGGTTTATAAGTGAAGCGCAAGTGTTTAGGACGTCAATCTATTACAATTCGGCACCTGTTTTGGCACTTGCTATTGTGTTTTTTCCGCTTTTGGATACCCTACGTATATTCTTTATCCGGGCGGTCATTCACAAGAAAAGTCCTTTTGAGGCCGATCAAAATCATTTGCATCATGGTTTTCTCAAATTAGGGTATTCACATAAACAAACCACCGCTTGTGTCGTAATTATTAATGCGATATTGTTTGCATTGATGCTCTTCTTTAAAAACTTTGACATCCATTGGCAATTCTTTCTTTTGTTGTTAATTGGTACTGTATTGTATTCAGTGGTTTTTATATACCATTGGTTTTTAAAAAAGAAATTGAAGCCTAAAGTCGCAGAACATCATATCAAAGATTTTTAACAATAAAACCCAATTCTTTTTTACCTCTGAGACATTAGGTCTATAGAAATCATAAAAAAACAAACTTAATGAAACATTTTTTATCAATTTTACTGGCAATTTTACTGCTGAATTCCTGCGCCACAAAAAAGGAAATTCTTTATTTTCAAGATGCTGATCAGTTCAATAATGCGGCGATTGAATTTTCCAATCCGAAGCTCCAGCCTAATGATATCCTAAAAATAACAGTAGGGGCTCTGGTTTCCGAAACTGCAATTCCGTATAACAGATTGACTCAAGGAACTGGTGGAAGTTCAAATTTTGAGATGATGAAATTAGAAGGCTATATCGTTTCTGAAAATAATTCCGTCAATTTTCCGCAATTGGGTATTATTTCTACTAAGAATAAAACCACTTTGCAATTGGAGGAGGAAATAAAAGGCCTATTGGAAGATGGAGGTCATCTTAAAAACCCTACCGTTAATGTAAGATTACTGAATGCGAAGGTAACTATTCTTGGAGAAGTTGGATCCCCAGGAACCTTTGATTTTACTGAGGAAAGCGTTACGATATTACAGGCCTTGGGGATGGCCGGAGATTTGACCATCAATGGGAAAAGAGAAGATATTTTATTAGTAAGAGAAAGCGAAGGAGTTTTCAATACGACCCATCTCAATTTAACCTCGGCCGCGCTTTTAACCAGTCCTTATTATTATATTAAACCTAATGATGTCATCATTGTTAATCCAAATAGCCCTAAGATCAAAAGTTCTGGGTTCGTGGGTAACGTAGGGACTTTCATGTCCGTATTTTCAATAGTTTTAAGTACTGTGATTTTAATAGCAAGATAATGATAGATCAAGATAATTTAAATGCAACTCCGGAGAACTCCGATCAAGGCGAACTGATCAAAAATGAGGTAAAAAAATACCTCAGATATTGGTTTTGGTTTTTGATTGGAATATTGGTAACCCTTACTGCAGCATACTTTTTTTTACGATATACTCCAAAAATTTACAATACGTCGGCCAAAATTCAGATATTAAATAAGAGCAAGGGTATTGAAATGCCTTCTACGTCTTTTATTTTTAATCGATCGACCATTAATTTAGAAAATGAGATTGAAATTATAAAATCCTTGCGTATCAGTGAACGCGTGGTTAGAAATCTCGATTTAACTCAATCATTTTCTGAGATTGCGAAAGTAACTACTCCAGATATTGAAAGTTTTCCTTTTCTCCTTACCAAAACCATTTCTAATGATAGCATTAGAATTCCGGAAACATTTAAAATTGTAATCAAGGATAAGGGATTTGAAGTATATAGAGGAAAATCAGAAAAAGCCATTGTATTTCCAAATTTTTCTTCCTATAGTGTTAAACATGACCTTCCTTTTGAATTGGATGCGGGAAGTGTGAATAGAATCAAATTAAATAAAGGTAAAACTTTTATTTATCGATTAACTCCGGTAATTACAGCAGCAAATAATTTAAGACATCGGATTAATGTTTTCGTGCTTGGGAAGGAAAGTGAGCTGTTGCAACTTAGTCTGACTGGTCAAAGTAGAGCGAAGTCGGAGCGTATTTTAAATGAAATACTTTCCGTTTTTAATAACGATGGGATTATCGACCGACAGGATGTTTCTAAGCGCACCATCCGATTTATTGACGAACGCTTCGAACTTTTGGCCGGGGAATTAGATTCCATTGAAGGAAATAAGCGCGACTATAAACAAAATAATAATTTCTTTGATGTCCAATCCGATGCCGCATTAGGAATATCTCAACGCACGGCGTCAGAGAACGAGGTTTTTGCCATAGAAAGTCAAATATTACTCTCAAATATGTTGGTGGAATCCTTGGATATAAAAGATAGCAATTACGAATTGTTGCCGGCAAATATTGGCATCTCCAGTGCTAATACCAATGAGCTTATAGGTAATTATAATACGCTTATTTTTGAACGCGACAATTATTTAACTAGTGGTGGTCAAAATAATCCTATGGTATTGACTTTAAATGAAAAATTAAAGGAATTAGCGGGAAATATTAATTCATCACTAAATTCTTATAAAGCGCAACTGCAGGCATCCAAAAACCAGTTACAAACGAGAAATAATAAGTTTTCTTCACAAGTTTCCACAATTCCTGCCAAGGAAAAAATAATGCGTTCCATTGATCGCCAACAGGCTATTAAGGAAACCTTATATTTATTCTTACTTCAGAAAAGAGAAGAAGCGGGCATCAATTTGGCAATTACAGAGCCTTCCATAAAAGTTGTGGAGTATGCCGTTTCGAGTGGAGCACCTATTTCTCCTAACAACAGAAACATATACCTCATGGCACTTGTGGCGGGGCTCCTAGTCCCATTTGGGGTTATTTTTGTGAGCCATATGTTAGATACGAAAGTCAAAGGTAAAAAAGATGTGGAACTTCGGGTGCCTAACATTCCTATCTTAGCAGAACTTCCTAAAATAAAGGGAAAAAATTTAGTGTTTTCTGATCCTACAGACCGTTCCACCCAAGCTGAGGCATTTAGAATATTAAGTGCAAATGTCAACTACGTATTACCGGGAGTTTCAAAAAAGGGGAAAGTTATTTATGTGACCTCGACGATTAAAGGTGAAGGTAAAACCTATGCGGGAATCAATCTGTCGTTGTCACTCTCAAGTATCAATAAAAAAGTGTTACTTATAGGAGCAGATTTGAGAAATCCACAAGTGCATCATTATACAAAACCAGAAATGGATAAGAATGCCCCAGGTTTATCAAATTATTTGCATGACGAAACATTTGATTGGAGAACTGCCTTGGTTAAAGGCTTCTCGATGCACCCTAACCATGATACTTTGTTATCGGGTGCCATTCCACCTAACCCAGCGCATTTGTTAACCAATGGTCGTTTTGAGCAACTATTAGAGGATGCGAAAGAAATCTATGATTATATCATTGTGGATACGGCGCCTACTATTTTAGTAACCGATACACTATTAATTTCTGAGTTTGCCGACGTTACTTTATATATGGTTAGAGCCGAGGTTACTGAGAAAAATCTGCTTGATTTTTCTAAAAATCTCGCCCGTACCGGGCGTCTGAAAAATGTGGCCTACGTCATCAATAGTGTTGGAGCTAGCCGCGCTTACGGCTATAGTTATAATTATGGTTATGGCTATGGGTATGGCAGCGAAGAAAGATAAATTTGTTTACCAATAAACGTCCGGTTTGAACTTTAAGTTTAAACCGGATTTTTTTTTTGCCAATAATTTGTATTTAGAAGGTCATATGATGTAGTGTTGTCGAAGGACTACAATCTTTGCGATCTTGTAGATGCCATATGTTTCTAGAGATATTTTATATTTCCTCGTAGTTAGGTTATAGAATATTACCTAAATAATAATGCATCCATTGCGTTTTTTTTACCTTAAATCTCTATAGATGTGGAGTCAAATTTTAGTTCTTATTACTTAATGAAGTTAGTCTGAAATTGTCGTTCGTGATTTCAGACCAGTTATATTTAGTTATTAACTACCGCTTCGCAATGTGACATATATCATGCTTTATGCCAGTATTATGAGGTACTTTTATCACTGAATTAAAAAACTAAAAGCCATGAAAAATACCCAACTCGTATCTGGAATAATGTCTACCAAAATTATCAAACTCAAAAAAGAGGATGATCTTGAGAAAGCAGAAAAACTATTCAAAAAACATAAGATCAGACATATCCCCGTGGTTGATGGAAAATCCATTATTGGGATGTTGAGCTACACCGATTTATTGCGTATTAGCTTCGTTGATGCTGTGGATGATGACGGGGAGATTGAAAGCTTGGTCTATAATATGTTTACCATAGAACAAGTGATGGCTAAAAACGTGGTCTCAGTATCTTCAACGACCAGTATCAAGGAAGTGGCGCAAATTCTGGCTAAGAAAGAATTTCACGCTCTACCCGTGGTTGATGACGATGAATTAGTGGGTATTGTTACCACCACGGACTTGCTTAAATTTTTAATTATTTATTTATAGAAAATAGAAAAAAGGAATTAGAGGGTAGAGGATAGTTTGTTGGCGCAACTATTAACCCTTGAGTTTAAATATAGACTAGAACCTCTAATTTTAGAAAAGCCCCAAGGAAAATCTTTGGGGCTTTTCGTTTTATTTCCCTTTTCTTTCGAAACAATTATCTTTGTTTGTTCTAGTCGGTCGAAAATATTTGCGCCAAGAAATTCATTAGGGATTTGTGGGTGGAAAGTTTGACTACCGTGATATAATTATTGATGTGTAGACACTCTACGGATTAAATATTTCAGCCGAAAATTTAAATTTTATTTATTAGGGTTCGGCTGTTTTATTTTAAAGTACATACTGTTACTTACGGTTGTAGAGCATTTACACTAATTAAGTATTGGCCAAGTCTCTCAACGTTTTAATCGTTGCGGTCGGATCTTCACTGTTAAATACATGACTTCCAGCCACAAAAGTGTCTGCGCCAGCTTCCACCAGTCTCTGAATGTTTTGATCTGTAACCCCGCCGTCAATTTCGATCCGGGTATTTAGACCTTGCTTAATAATCATTTTACGCAGTTTCTTAATCCGTTTGTAGGTGACCTCTTCAAATTTCTGACCTCCAAAACCTGGGTTAATGGACATTAATAATACCATGTAACACTCTGGCAGGATATCTTCTAAAACAACAAGAGGCGTCGTGATATTGAGCACCACTCCTGCTTTACAGCCTGCGTCTTTAATTTGTCTCAATGTTCTATGTAAATGCACCGTTGATTCATAATGCACCGTAATAATATCTGCACCCACCTTTGCAAACTCTTCAATATAGCGTTCTGGCTTTTCAATCATTAAATGCACGTCCAAGGGTTTGGTGGCATGTCTTTTAATCGCTGCAATTACCGGCATTCCGTAAGATATGTTCGGTACAAAGTGACCGTCCATGACGTCAATATGAAACCAATCGGCATCACTATGGTTGACCATTTCGATATCACGTTGAAGATTGCCGAAATCAGCGGCTAAAATTGAAGGGGCAATGAGTTTTGAAGACATATCGTGTTTTTGTTGTGCAAAGGTAGGTAAAAATAGTCTGCAGAGGGTAGTCTTCAGTTGGCAGTCCTTTATCCTCAGTTCTCAGTCTTCATTCACAGTTAACAGTATTCTGTTTGTCCATTGACAACATTGAATCGTCTTTACCATTTCAAATGTGGAATGTAGCATTAGAATTCTTTTATGTGTTCTTATAATCGAACTTTGTTGGAGAAGCCGCTGTTGGTTTTAAAGTTTATTAAAGCACAGCATTTGTCATTATGACGCAGGACATAATGGTTGGCAGTATTCAGTCTTCAGCCGGCAGTTATCAGTTGGCAGTTTCTGTTTGTTAGCACTTAGTCACTAATCTGTTAGATGTCTTCACAATATTTGTCATTCCGACGCAGGAGGAATCTTATAAAGTTTGGCAGTCTTCTCTTCGGTCGGTAGTTATCAGTTGGCAGTTTCCGCTTGTTAGTACTTAGTCACAAATCCATTAGATGTCTTCACCAATATTTGTCATTCCGACGCAGGAGGAATTTCATAATGATTTTCAGTCTTCAGTCTTCAGTCTTCAGTCACAGTTCTCAGTCTTCAGTTTGTACATTGACAACATGGAATCGTCCTGAATATTTCAAATGTGAAATTAGCATTAAAATTCTCTTATGTGTTCTTATAAACGAACTCTGATGGAGAAGCCCGTTGTTCTTTTAAAGTTGATTTAAAACACAGCATTTGTCATTCCGACGCAAGAGGAATCTCGTAATGATTGTCAGTCTGCAGTCTTCAGTTTTCAGTCTTCGATCGGCAGTTATCAGTTGGCAGTTTCCGCTTGTTAGTACTTAGTCACAAATCCATTAGATGTCTTCACCAATATTTGTCATTCCGACGCAGGAGGAATCTCATAATGATTTTCAGTCTTCAGTCTTCAGTCTTCAGTCTTCAGTCTTCAGTCTTCAGTCTTCAGTTTGTACATTGACAACATGGAATCGTCCTGAATATTTCAAATGTGAAATTAGCATTAAAATTCTCTTATGTGTTCTTATAAACGAACTCTGATGGAGAAGCCCGTTGTTCTTTTAAAGATGATTTAAAACACAGCATTTGCCATTCCGACGCAGAAAGAATCTCATGTTGATTGTTTTCATGCCAATGCGAAAGTAAAATAAGATAGGTTGGAAGTAATCATTTTGGAGTTATTAGTTGATAGTTTCCAGTGTCAAACCGATTGTTTTTGAAATTGACACTCTAGTCTCTTCCCTTCGGGAAGACGGAAGATGGGCTAATGACAAACCCCCGGTAATCAGCCGAGGGTTCTTTCATCAATCAAAAAACGAACAGTTTTAATACCCACGAAAGTGGGTATCTCATACCGTTTGTTGCCTTAAAATTCCAAAAACTAAATCCCAAATTCCAAATGTTTAGTTTGGAATTTGGTACTTGTAAATTGAAATTTATTTCCTACCCTAAGTAGGTTTTTAATATTTTGCTTCGTGAGGTGTGTTTCAACCTACGAATTGCTTTTTCTTTAATTTGACGGACACGTTCACGCGTTAAATCAAAGGTCTCTCCAATTTCTTCTAAGGTCATTGGATGTTGATCTCCTAAACCAAAATACAAACGAATCACATCAGCTTCACGAGGGGTCAAAGTCTCTAAGGCACGCTCTATTTCAGTACGTAAAGATTCATGCAACAAGTCCCTATCAGGATTAGGAGATTCTCCAGAACGCAATACGTCGTACAAGTTTGAATCTTCACCTTCCACCAAAGGCGCATCCATAGATACGTGACGGCCAGAGTTTTTCATGGACTCTTTCACGTCATTGATGGTCATGTCCAATTCTTTGGCTATCTCCTCTGCACTTGGCGGACGTTCATGACTTTGCTCTAAAAAAGCAAAAGTCTTATTGATTTTGTTAATCGAGCCAATTTTATTCAATGGCAAACGGACAATACGCGACTGCTCAGCCAACGCTTGTAAAATGGATTGACGAATCCACCATACCGCATATGAAATAAATTTGAATCCACGTGTTTCATCAAAACGTTGGGCTGCTTTGATCAGACCTAAGTTACCTTCATTGATTAAATCAGGTAAGGTCAAGCCTTGGTTTTGATATTGTTTTGCTACCGATACAACAAAACGTAGATTGGCCTTGGTTAATTTCTCTAAAGCCAGTTGATCGCCAGCTTTAATTCGTTGTGCCAATTCTACTTCCTCGTCAGCAGTAATTAAGTCAACTTTTCCAATTTCTTGAAGATACTTGTCTAGCGAAGCGGTTTCCCTATTGGTAACTTGCTTCGTAATTTTGAGTTGTCTCATTTAAATGTGTCTCTCTAGTTTTAA
>JBBSRC010000011.1:0-63302 GCA_038243395.1 Flavobacteriales bacterium
AAAACTTAAAATTAAAGATTATGTCAGACATTGCATCAAGAGTAAAAGCGATTATAGTAGACAAATTAGGTGTAGACGAGAACGAAGTTGTCACTGAAGCAAGCTTCACAAATGATTTAGGAGCAGATTCTTTGGATACTGTAGAATTGATCATGGAATTCGAAAAAGAATTTGATATCCAAATTCCAGATGACCAAGCAGAAAACATTGCGACAGTTGGTCAAGCTATCTCTTATATAGAAGCAGCAAAATAAGCAACAGACTTTATGGAATTAAAGCGAGTTGTAGTTACTGGGTTAGGCGCACTTACACCGATCGGGAACACCAAAGATGAATATTGGGAAGCCTTGGTCAATGGCAAAAGTGGTGCCGCACCTATAACTTATTTTGATACTGAAAAGTTCAAGACCAAATTCGCATGCGAATTAAAAAACTTTGAACCAACCAAATTTATTGATAGGAAGCTAGTCAACCGAATGGATAGATTTGCGCAATATGCAATGGTGGCTTCTGATGAAGCCATAGCAGATGCCAAATTAGATCTGAATGTGGTTGATAAACTTCGTGTTGGTGTTATTTGGGGAGCGGGTATTGGAGGTTTGGAGACTTTTCAGGATGAGGTTCTTAATTTTGCCGCTGGCGATGGAACCCCACGTTTCAACCCTTTCTTTATTCCAAAGATGATTGCGGATATCGCTCCAGCAAACATTTCCATTAAACATGGCTTTATGGGACCTAACTACACTACGGTTTCGGCCTGTGCATCCGGTGCCAATGCAATGATTGATGCCCTGAACTATATTCGTTTGGGGTATTGCGATGTCATTGTAACCGGTGGAAGTGAAGCGGCAGTAACCAAAGCAGGAATGGGAGGTTTTAATGCTATGCATGCTTTATCGACACGAAATGATAGTCCCGAAACAGCTTCGAGGCCTTTTGACGCGACCAGAGATGGTTTTGTTTTGGGCGAAGGTGCTGGGGCAATTATTCTTGAAGAATATGAGCATGCAAAAGCAAGAGGTGCAAAAATATATGCAGAAGTATTGGGAGGCGGAATGTCTTCTGATGCTTATCATATGACGGCGCCACACCCTGAAGGGATTGGAGTTATTGCTGTAATGAAAAATTGTTTGGAAAATGCTGGATTAAAACCGGAAGATGTTGATCATATCAACACACATGGTACATCCACACCTTTAGGTGATGTTGCCGAACTTAAAGCAATTACTGAAGTTTTTGGTGAACATGCCAAAAGCATCAATATCAATTCAACAAAATCGATGACAGGTCATCTATTAGGAGCTGCAGGTGCTATTGAAGCCATTGCCGTTATTTTGGCAATGGAACACGGCATTGTACCTCCAACGATAAACCATACGGTTGTAGACGAAAGTATTGATCCGCAGTTAAACCTTACACTTAATAAGGCTCAAAAGAGAGATATTAAAGTGGCTATGAGTAATACCTTTGGATTTGGCGGTCATAACGCCTGTGTATTATTCAAAAAATTAGACTAAAACCCGAATGAATTACATTCGTAACATATTAAATTCCCGTTCTAAAAATGACGGGAATTTTTTTTTCAACTTCAAAAGATATTAGGTTATAAACCTAAAGATAAGAGCTTATATATCAAGGCTTTTACCCATCGTTCGATGAATATTAAGGACAAAAATGGGATGGCCCTTAATTATGAGCGACTTGAGTTTATTGGAGATGCCATGTTGGGGGCTGTAATTGCAGCTTATCTTTATAGCGAGGTACCTGAGGGCGATGAAGGCTATTTGACAAAAATGCGTTCTAAAATCGTCAGCAGAGAACATCTTAATGAACTTGGAAAAGAATTAAATCTCATAGATTTTGTAGAATCAAAAATTCCCAAAAGCAATTTCGGAAGCAATATCCACGGTAACTTATTCGAGGCATTGGTTGGTGCCGTGTACCTGGATAAAGGCTATAAGCAATGCGAAAAATTCATTAACAAGAATGTTATCAACCAACACATCGATATTGAAACCCTTGAAGGAAAAGTAATTAGTTATAAAAGCTTGTTGATTGAGTGGTGTCAAAAGGAAAAGAGTACTTTTGATTTTAATGTTTATGAAGACACCGGCAACGATGATATCAAACATTTTTCCGTAAAACTCTCCATTGACGGGAAAGTGGTTTCTAAAGGAAGGGCGACTTCTAAAAAGAAAGCTGAAGAAAAGGCTTCTAAACGTGCTTTTTTTGCTTTCCAAAACAGGATAAATAAAGCTTTTAAAGAATAGAGATAAATCCTTTGGTAAAAGTTACTAACTATAACGATTTCGAGCCTATCCGCCGTGAAGAATAATCTAAACTTCTTACTATACTTGCGATAAAGTGGTATCTTTACATTTCACATTAGTACCATTATGGCGTTACACAAACTACTTGTAGATGACTTTTATGACGCTTCCTACTCACTTATAGCCATACATTGTAGGTTAGAAGATTATCGATTGGCATATCTTCTTAATAAATATTTGAAACTAAACTTAACACGTCAACCTCAAGATTTAGATTATAAATATTTTGCAGCTACTTATTCTATTTATGAATGGAATGATGAAGAGCATTTTGCAACGTGGCATATGATATCCAACACTTGTAAAAAGGAAGAGGATAGCTTGCAAAGTTCCGGTTCATTGTTTTCGACTAATGAGAAGGTTTTAAAAACTTACCACTTGTTACCCGAATTGAAAAATGTGAACTATTTGATAAAAATTTCAAATGATGATCGGTATTTTGACGAAAAGGAGATGCTTGAAAAAATACAAACTATACCCCAAATAATAACTACTTATACTATTGACGTAGACCAACTAAAGTCTAAAGAAAATTTAATTTTTTGATTAATGCAAAAACGAAAAAAAACAAAAATAGTAGCCACTCTAGGACCGGCTACAAGTACTAAAACCGTATTGAAAGCAATGCTTGATGAAGGTGTGGACGTTTTTAGAATTAACTTCTCACACGCTGATTACGCCGATGTGGAGGAACGCATTACCATGATTCGTGAACTTAATGACGAATTTGGATATAATGCTGCCATTTTAGCCGATTTACAAGGTCCAAAATTGCGCGTAGGTGTTATGAAGGGTGATGTTATTGTCAATGAAGGCGATGAAATTATCTTTGCAACAGGTGAAAAATTTGAGGGCACAAAAGAACGTGTCTATATGACCTACGATAGATTTCCACAAGATGCAAAACCAGGCGAACGCATTTTGCTTGATGACGGAAAATTAATATTTATAGTGGTATCGACGGATAAAAAATTTGAAGTTAAAGCCCGAGTTATTCAAGGTGGACCACTTAAATCAAAGAAAGGTGTTAATTTACCCAACACTAATATTTCTCAACCAGCCTTAACAGAAAAGGATATTGAAGATGCACTTTTTGCCATTAAGTTGAAAGTGGATTGGATGGCCTTATCTTTTGTACGTCATGCAGAAGACTTGATGCAGTTGGCTGAATTAATAAAAGAAAATAGCGATCATAAAATTCCAATCATTGCTAAAATTGAGAAACCGGAAGCGGTAGCGAACATCGATAAAATTGTTGCTTATTGTGATGGTTTAATGGTAGCCCGTGGTGATTTGGGAGTAGAAATTCCTGCTGAAGAAGTGCCATTGATCCAAAAGGAACTAGTTTTACGAGCTAAACGTGCACGTATTCCTGTAATTATTGCTACCCAGATGATGGAAACTATGATTACAAGCTTAACGCCTACACGTGCTGAAGTGAATGACGTAGCCAATTCCGTAATGGATGGTGCTGATGCAGTAATGCTTTCTGGAGAGACCTCGGTTGGGCAATATCCAGTTCAAGTCATCAGACAAATGAGTAATATCATTAAAAGTGTGGAAGATTCGCCATTAATAAAAGTGCCACAATCCCCGCCACATATTCGGACTAAACGTTATATAACTAAATCTATTTGCTTTCATGCGGCCAACATGGCCAATGAAATTAATGCTAAAGCCATTTCAACATTAACAAATAGTGGGTACACAGCATTTCAAATTTCGGCATGGCGACCGAGTTCACATATTTTAGTATTTACCTCCAATCATCGTATTTTAACTCAGCTCAACTTGCTTTGGGGTGTTAAAGCGTTTTTTTATGACAAGTTTGTCAGTACAGATGAAACCATAGAAGATGTGAATGCCATAGCTTGTAAGGAAGGTTATCTGGAAACAGGAGATATGCTCGTGAGTTTAGCAGCAATGCCTATTCAAGAGAAAGGAATGGTAAATACCTTAAGAATTACGGAGATCACTAATTGTAGTTTCTAGAATGTAGAAACTGAATACTTTTTAAACCTCAAAACCTCAAAGTCATTTACTGGTTTTGAGGTTTTTTTGTTAAAATATTGAACCTGAGTTAAAAGGATTAACTTTATATAGTCTCAATTGTTTATCAATATCTCGCTTTGTTTTAAGATATCTGATCGGTTGTATGAGATTGTAATCGTTTGGGCCAGTTGTAGTTTATGTTTAGTAGATGATGAAAAATAGCTTCATTCTTTTTCTTGCTTTCAGTTGTGCGACAAAAGACGATGACACTAAAGCAGCTGTTAATTTAAAAATTAATGAGTGCTTTGATAAATTTCAAAATCCAGTTCGTCTCTGCCTGGATTTCGTTTGTAATGATTCGAGATGTCCAACCGGATTGGTTTGTGTTTGGGAATGTAATGTAAGTGCTACTTTTGTATTGACCAAAAACCAAAATAAATACCGCTTTAATTTGCACCTTATTGACAAATTTAAAACTGATACAATCCTTGACGGAATTGATATTAAACTGCTTAATATTTCCTCTCAACCAAAGGCCGATTAACAAATTGATCCCACAGATTATCGTGTGGAAATAAGGGTTATTGATAACTAATCATTTCGATCTAGACAGTGTGGTCTCTTTAAAAAGCAAATGTCAATTGCACATTTACACTTTTATTTTTTTGTTTATTCAACTTCAATTTAAATTCCTCCGTATTCAAATTAGATAATGAAATACCCAGTAATCTTACCGAGTTGCTCATTTTTTCCTGATAAAGCAAATCTTTAGCGGTTTCAAAGATGATATCTTTATTACTGATGAAGTAGGGCAAAGTTTTACTTCTTGTTTGTATCGTAAAGTCGCTATATCTAATTTTTAAAGTAATTGTTTTACCTGATAATTTGCTGTGATCTAAACGCTTTGCAACTTCTTTGGCAATTTTATCTAACTTTTCAAGCATAAATATTTCACTCGATAAATTTTCATTAAACGTTCGTTCGGCAGCTAATGATTTCCGAATGCGATTAGGTTTTACAGTACTATTGTGGATTCCTCTGACAATTTGGTAATAGTAACTTCCAGATTTGCCAAAATGTTCTTCAAGATATTCCAAGGTTTTTAACTTTAGATCTTTACCTGTAAAAATACCCAGCTGGTACATTTTATCTGCAGTGACTTTCCCGACCCCATGAAATTTTCGGACGTCCAAGATCTCCATAAAATCTAAAACCTCTTCCGGATTAATGGTCTTTTGACCGTTGGGCTTATTATAGTCACTAGCAATCTTCGCTACAAATTTATTAACTGATATACCTGCAGAAGCCGTTATACCTACTTCCTTAAAAATCCGCTCTCTAATTTCTTGGGCAATTAAGGAAGCGCTAGGATTCCCTTTTTTATTTTCAGTGACATCTAAATAGGCTTCATCCAGGGAAAGTGGTTCTACCAAATCGGTGTAATCATAAAAAATGGATCTGATTTCATTAGATATTTCCTTGTACCGATCAAAACGTGGTGGCACAAAAATCAATTCGGGACAGTTGCGTTTAGCCTGCATACCGCTCATAGCACTCCGAACGCCAAATTTTCGTGCTTCGTAACTTGCAGCGGCGACGACTCCACGGATTTCGCTGCCGCCAACGGCGAGTGCTTTTCCCTTTAGTTCTGGATAGTCCATTTGTTCTACGGACGCGTAAAACGCATCCATATCTACATGAATGATCTTTCTAATTGGTAAATCGTTTGGCATGGCGTAAATTTATAACATCTAAATGGAACAAAATTTAAAATACATGGCAAAATCGGCGATCATTTTGGGCGCAACTGGACTTACTGGAAACATTGTATTGAAAATGCTTTTGGACGATGTACGTTATGATCGCGTTACCGTATTTGGAAGAAATAGTTGCAACATTAAACACCCCAAATTAGAGGAATATATTATCGACTTATTTACACTGGAGCATTATGCCAATAAATTTAAGGCCGATGAAGTATACTGTTGCATCGGAACCACAAAAGCAAAAACTTCGAATAAGGAGATTTATATGAAAATTGACTATGGCATTCCTGTCAGTGCGGCAAAGCTCTGTAAGAAGAATGGGATTGCAACATATATAGTCATTTCTGCTTTGGGAGCTAAAAAGAAGAGTAAGATTTTTTACAATAGAATCAAAGGTCAAATGGAAGCTGCCGTATTAGAAGAGCAGATTCCTAATACTTACATTTTACAACCCTCTTTAATCACTGGTAAGCGTGAGGAATTTAGATTTGGGGAATACATAATGGGTATAATCATGACTATTTTTAAACCTATTCTACGCATGGGTGAATTGAAACGCTATCAACCCATCCATCCAGAAACCATTGCCAAATGTATGGTCTGGTTAGCTAATAATACCTATAAGTCAGAACGCATTAAATCTAAAATAATTCAAGAATTAGGTGAGTGAATTAATTGAAATAGAACGAAAATTTTTAGTCCTTTCAGATGCATTTAAATCTGAAGCGTTTAATAAAACGCGCATTGTTCAAGGTTTTTTAAATTCTGATAAAGACAGAATTGTAAGAATCAGAATTAGGGACGATGACGGCTTCTTGACTGTAAAGGGCAAACCCTCTGAAGACGGGTTATCCCGTTTTGAATGGGAAAGAGAAATATCTAAATCTGATGCTGAAGCTCTTTTAAATTTGTGCGAAGAAGGAATGATCGATAAGATAAGGTATGAAATCAAATCTGGAGATCATGTATTTGAAGTTGATGAATTTTTTGGAGCTAATGAAGGATTAATCGTCGCTGAGGTTGAGCTGAACCACATTGCTGAGGTTTATATAAAGCCTAATTGGGTGGGAGAAGAGGTTACCGGTCAATTAAAATATTACAATTCCCAATTGGTAAAACATCCGTATAAAAATTGGTCATAATAATTCAAATGCAATTTAAATTTTGCTGTTTGCAAAAAGCATGATACCTGAGATCATATTAAAAAAAAAGCCACTACTTTTTTAAATAATGGCTTTGATAAAAATATTCCTTTGGAGAGTTTTGCTTTTTAAAAATCTAGCTCACAATTTAATCTTTCGAAAATGCGTCGACTGTTTTCATGTCTTTGACACTGTAGGCGTCTCCCACAGAACCTACTGCCTCTTCAAGAGAGGTGGGCGTTACTTTGGCATTGTCATATTCCACCATGGCCATGCGTGTGTCAAAATCTACTACAACCGATTTTACGCCTTCCATTTTCGCTATTTTCTTTTCAATAGTGTTTGCACATCCTATTTGACAAGTCATTCCCTCAATCCCGAACTCCGCTTTTGCATAGGTAGCATTAGGATCTAATTGTTTTTCAGAAACCGTTATTGGTTGCTCCATATTCACAGTTTTTACTTCAGGCTGAGCATTGTCTTTACAGCTTACTGAAAATAATGCTATTGTTGTTAGCAATAGTAAAGTTTTTAATGTTTTCATGACTTAGGATTATTAAAACTCTAATTGAGTTATCGATTATTTGAATAGTTGCAAATAACAAAATTAAGAAATATTCACGTTGTTTGAACCGGAATAAATAATAAGTTCTGAGAAGACTGACAGATGAAAGCAATATCAGTTAAATGGATTTATCTTATAGCACTCGCTTTTGTGCGGGGTGGTACTTTATATTATTGAAAAAAGCGTTGATTGGGATCGGACTTTATCAATTAGCTGCGCTGAGATTTGTTTTCACGGCCTTGTTTCTTTTGGTTATAAGGCTATTCGACGAATTGATAAACCTCGGTTGAAATGTTTGTTGTGTAGGGATTTATAGATTCTTTTTTTTCGTTTTTTAATAAGTTCTGGAAGAACTAAGATTGCTTTGTTTGGTACAGCACTTTTAAAAGTGTTGTATCATAAGCTCACTGAGATTTCGACGCTAGTTTTTTCATCTTCTGTGATTTATTTGATTCTTTTGATAGCCATAATTTGACGGACTGTTGGAAGGCGAAGGTTTTAATGGAATGTAAGGCTTCGCTGCCTTATACATCTTATTTGGTGTGTTTTTTTACATAAACAGGAAGCATAAAAAAAGTCTGAAGTTTTATACTCCAGACTTTTCATTTCTTAAAGGTTTGACTTCTTATTTGAAATCGGCTTCAGTTACCCCTTCATTAACTTTCACGTTGGTCACATTCATTTGAATAACTTGTGGTCCGGCAGTTGTTGACATGCTATATGGAAACAAGATGTCATTCACAGGAGAATAATTCCCGAAATCTTGTACGGTTGTAAATGATTGTCCTTGCATTTCAGAAGTTTTTTCAATTCTTACTAAAAGTCCTGATTGTACATCATAATAGCGGTAAGAATCGTCTCCGATGGAAGTAAGTTTTATTTTATAAACATCATTACCATTAATACTGGTAACGCTTTCTAAAGCCAAAAACGATGGATCATAGTTCAACTCAGGGAAAATTGAGTTTTCTGCCTTTTGATCTGCAATCTGATCGGCGGTTAATTCTTGTTTAGCGCCTTGTTGTTCAACATAGCCAGAAGTACCATTGAATTTTTGTTTCATAACCACGCCCATACCTTCAATTGACATTTCCAAAGAAGTCTTGTTTGGTGCCATGGCTTTCATTTCTCCAATAGGAGAAAATGGCATCCCTTCAATTGTTACGTTGGCAGTGGTCCATACTGTTTTCACCGTTTTTGCTTTGTCTTTGCCACCAACAGCTTTAAAATAAGCATCCATTACAGATTCCGTTGTAACTCCATCAGGTATTGGTTTTGAAAATTCTGGCTTGGCAATAGGGTTTGCGAAAGCGTCAAAATACAAAATTGGAAGGCCTGTTTTTTCAAGGTTTTCTAAAACATCAGCGCCTTTACCAACCACAACGATACGTGCATTTTCAGGTTTAAAATATTTGTTAGCTACCCGATTCACATCATCAGCTGTAACTGCGTTTATTTTTTGTAAAAAGGTTTCGTAAAAATCTTTTGACAAATTGTTCAGCTTAATGTTTAAAGCATAACGAGCCACCGTTTGCGGGTTTTCTAAGGCCAATACAAAATCGCCTACAAATTTAGCTTTTGCATTTTTAAGATCTTCAGCATTTACAGGCTCTGTTTTTATACGGTTTATTTCTTTTAAGGACTGAACCACCGCACTGTCTGTAACCATATTTCTTACCGCAGTACCTGCAGAGAAACGTGCAACATACTTATCAGCACCTACTCTCGAGCTCGCTCCATATGTGTAGGCATGTTTTTCACGCAAGTTCATATTAAGATAGCTACCGAAACCGCCTCCTAAAATTTTGTTGGCAATCAATACCGCATGATAATCTGGATCATTCATTTTCAAATTAACATTGTTTGTCAATGAAATGTTAGATTGTACAGCATTAGGCATATCCACAAAGTTGATTTGTGTGTATTGCACATTAGGAGTTGCATCTGGTACATTAGTTTGGATATCTACTGATTTTTTCCAGTTGCCAAAACGCTTTTCAATTTGAGATTTGATTTTTTTGAAATTGACGTCCCCCACAACAACTAAATAAGCATTATTGGGATTGAAGCTCTCTTCATAAAAAGCAGAGACATCTCCGATATTTACATTATTCACTGTTTCTGAAGATAGAAATTCGCCATAAGGATGGTTGATACCGTAAGACAAAGCATTACCTACGCGGCTTGCGACGGCATCCACGCTTTTTTCTTGCGATTTTAATCCTTCAATAAGTCGCGCTTTTTCCTTAATAAATTCTTCTTCAACAAGTAAAGGGTGGATTGCAGCATCAGCCATCAATTCTAAAATACGATCAGAATATTGAGAAAGTGCGCTTGCAAATGCACCAGATGAATTGAAACTTAAACGTGCACCTAAGAAATCAATCTCTTCATTAAATTTTTCTTTTGGAATAGAGGTTGTGCCGTTGCCCATCATTGAACCAACCAAACTCGAAACACCGGCTTTGGCACCTTCTGTTTCTGGTTTGTTGTCAATGGTCAAGCTGAAAGCAACTCTAGGCAGTTTATGGTTTTCGACAACCATTACTTTCATGCCGTTTTTAAGCGTAAATTCTTGTGGCGATTTTAATTCAATCTTTGGAGCAGGTCCAGGTTGTGGCTGTTTAGAACGGTCTATTTGTGCTTGAGCAGAAAAAGCCAGAAAAAACACCATTAAGAACGCTGATATATAAGTTTTCATATGATATACTGTTTTAAAAATTTTAATTATTACTTATCTTTTTTTGGAAGATACTCAAGTTCAAGACGTTGGTTAGGACTTAAATATTTTTTGGCAACATCTCTAATTTCTTCTCTCGTTATGGTTCGGTAGATATCAATTTCAGTGTTGATAAGATTGACATCGCCTTTTAACAAATAGTTGGTTGCCAAATTTTCAGCAATACCTTCAACGCTAGAGTTGGAATTGACATACTGGTTTTCGAATTGGTTTTTAAGTTTTTGATAATCTCTTTCAGAAATTAGCTCGTTTTGAATTTTTGCAATCTCCACGTCCATTTCAGCTACGATGCTGTCCAATGAAACTTCACCAAGCGGCAATGCGAGTATAGCGAAGATATTGTAATCCATTTGTGGAATGTTAATAGCCTGAGCCTCTAGTGCCATTTTTTTATCGTCCACTAATTTTTTATAGAGAACAGAACTCTTGCCTCCACTTAAATAACTAGAGATCATGTCTAATACATAAGCCTCTCTGTTTTTAAATCCTGGTGTGCGGTAAGCGGTTATGATTGCCGGGATTTGAATGTTATTATCGTAAGCAGTTGCTTTAATGGTTTCAGTGATCGGTGCTTCTTTACCGAAATTTCTAACTGGTTTATCACCTTTTGGAATAGGACCAAAATAATCCTTTACCATTTTCTTAGTTTTTGACTTGTCGATGTCGCCGGCAATAACTAGTACAGCGTTGCTTGGAACGTAATACTTTTTGAAGTAAGCGTTGAATTCTTCCAATGTAGCAGCGTCCAAGTCTTCCATTTCGCCAATTAATTTTTCTTTGTAAGGATGTACTTTAAATAAGTTCTCTCCAACTGCCGCTAAAAATCCACCATAGGGTGCATTGTCAAAACGTAATCTCTTTTCTTCTTTAACCACTTCATTTTGAGTATCCACACCAATTTGGTTAATGATTGGGTGCATCAATCGCTCAGATTCCATCCATAAACCTAGTTCTAAGCTGTTGGAAGGGAAAATTTCATAATAATAAGTTCTGTCTTGAGAGGTGTTGGCATTGTTGGTACCTCCATTTGATGAAACCACGGTAAACCATTCGCCGCGGCCAATATTTTGAGTGCCTTCAAATAAAAGATGTTCAAAAAAGTGTGCGAAACCAGTTCTTGATGGTTCATAATCTTTTCCGCCCACGTCGTACATGACGGATGTGATTACCACAGGGGCTGAATTGTCCTGATGAAGAATGACGTGTAATCCATTGTCGAGATCAAATTCTTCAAATTCAACCTGTTGTCCTTGGGCAAATGTGCCGAAAAGCAGCAAAGAGGCCAAAGAGAATAAGCATTTTTTCATTGTGTGTTATTTTAATAATTAATTAATGTTTCTTATAGGTAGTTTTATATAGAGATATGTTACAAACACTTGCAAAAATAGGGAATGATTATACGTAAATTCCGATAGAGTTAAAAATAACTCCCAAAAAATGCTAGAACAAATATTTTTTCACGAATTTTAAGCATTTAATAGTAAAAAATTACAAATTTCATGAACAGATCCTTATCCGTAGCTTTAAAGTATGGGATTTTCGTTACCATTAGTTTAATTGCTTATTTCCTAATATTAAAAATATTTGGTCTACATACCAATATTTGGTTTCGAATTACCAACGGTCTTTTTATGGCTGCAGGGATTTATTTGGCGATAAAGAATTATAAAGATAAGTACGACGCAGATTTCACTTATGTGGATGGTTTTAAAACAGGATTACTTACTGGTTTTATTGCCACAGGAATCTTTATTGTTTTTATGGCCATCTATATTTTTCATCTTGATAAGGAATTTGCCCATAACATTGTGAAAGATTGGTTCAACAGTGGCGATCAAGGAGGTGCTCTTTTAATTCTCATTATTTTAATGGAAGGGATTGCTTCAACTGCAATATTAACCTTGACTTTCATGCAAATCTTCAAGAAAAGTCAGAATATTGGTCAACAAGAGGATTTAATTGATAATAAGCCAAAGTAGTACAACACTCCCAAATTATTTGTACAACAATCCAAAGTCTTTGATCCAAAATCCTGTTCATTTAGGAATTTTAGTATCCAATAAGGTTCATAAATTGAATTTTATAAATACGATTTTATCTGGAACTGGTGAGGGCTTTTTGGCCGTTTTTAATAATTACAAGGGAATATTGTATTCCGACGCGGCCATTGCCCAAATTATTGAAAAGGAGCATCGCCATCACAGTATTGAAATTTCAAAAACTCAAAACAGACATCTGCGTACCTTTTCTTCAGGAGAACGGCGAAAATTGCTGTTGGAACATTGTTTAGCACAAAATCCAGACTACATTATTTTTGATAATCCTTTTGATCATTTAGATCAGCAATCGAGACTAGAGTTGTCAAACCAGGTAACGGAGTTGTCAATTTCAATTTCAATTATTCAATTGTCAAGTCGAAAAGAAAGTTTGTTTCCATTTTTAAGTAAAATAAGTTATGTCTATAATAACTTTTTTTGTCTTAATGATGTCCCGGAGCCAATCCAATTACAGGAGAATGCTGTTACCTCTATATTTCCTAGTTCATTATTATCATTTAAAAAGAATTATGAAAACATCGTAATATTTGATAAGGTTTGTATCGACTATGATGATCAGCCAATTCTAAATAATATCTCTTGGGAAGTTAAACAAGGGGAGGTTTGGCAGCTAATAGGTCCTAATGGATCGGGGAAAAGTACACTTTTATCTTTAATTACTGGAGAGAATCCTAAGGCTTACGGTCAAAATATCACAATTTTTGATAGAAGAAAAGGAAGTGGTGAAAGTATTTGGGAAATCAAAAATAAAATTGGTCACTTCGCTACCAATTTAACCGAGTTGTTTAAAAGAAACCAATCGGTAAAACACATGATTTTATCTGGTTTTTACGATTCTGTTGGCTTGTATGTCAAACCCAGTGGTTTGCAACAACAAAAAGCAATACAGTGGTTGGATACCATTAATATAAGACATTTAAAAGATGTTTATTTTAATCGATTGACCTTAGGTCAACAACGGTTGGTTTTGATTATCAGGTCTGTAATCAAACAACCACCTTTACTGATTTTGGATGAGCCATTTGAAGGGCTTGATCAAGAAAACACGGCTTTAGTGTCTCGTTTAGTAAATACATTAATTGAGAATACCGAAATTACGGTAATCTATGTATCGCATACCATTGAAGAATCATTAGCTCCATCTCATATTTATGAATTAATACCTCATAAAGACGGTTCTATTGGGCGAATAAAACACTAAATTAAAATGCCAAAATCGTTGTAAGATTTCGCTTCCATAAAAAGAGAGTTGTGAGCTGTTTATATTTTTTGATGATTTTTACTTGATATTTACAATAATATTCCATTCTGAAGTCTAAAAATGTTTGTAGATTAATTATTTAGGTGTATATTTGCACCCATTTTAGAATAAAAATTAATTAATTTAAACGTTACGCTATGTACGCAATTGTAGAGATAGCAGGGCAACAATTCAAAGTTGAAAAAGACCAGAAAGTGTTTGTTCACCGTTTAGCAACAGAAGAAGGAAAGACAGTGTCTTTCGATAAAGTTCTTTTGATTGGTGATGGTGATTCGATTACTCTAGGCGCCCCAGCTATAGACGGAGCTCTGATAGGAGCAAAAGTCTTAAGTCACCTTAAAGGTGATAAAGTTATCGTTTTCAAAAAGAAAAGACGTAAAGGTTATCGTGTGAAAAACGGACATCGTCAGTCTCTAACTGAAATCGTAATTGAAAGTTTTGATTTTCCAGGATCTCAAAAAACTGAGAAATCTGAAAAATCTAAGCCAGTAAAAGAAGAAAAAGCTGAAAACGTAGCTCCTGAAGCAAAAGCTAAAAAGGCAGAACCGAAAAAAGCAGCTAAGAAGAAAGATGAAGTTAGCGAAGATTCAGTAACTCCTGCAGCGCAGAAGTCTGATGACACATCCAACGAAATCAAATCGGCAGAGTAATAACTTTGCTGAAGGCGACAAACTTTCTGCATTTGAAGGCGTTACTCGTGATTCTATTGAATTTTAAGAGTGGTTTAAACAAGCAAAAGCTTTGTTGAAAGACAAAAAACAATAATAACCTGTTTGCCAGAGGAGGCAAACTATTAAAACCTTAAGACAATGGCTCATAAAAAAGGAGTTGGTAGTTCTAAAAACGGTAGAGATTCAGAATCGAAACGCCTTGGTGTGAAGATTTTTGGTGGACAAGCTGCTATTGCTGGAAATATCATCGTAAGACAAAGAGGCAATACACATCACCCAGGTGAGAATGTGTATGGTGGAAAAGATCACACTTTGCATGCACAAGTTGATGGTCTAGTGAAATTCACAAAGAAAAGAGACAATAAGTCTTATGTGTCAATTGAACCATTTACGGTTTAATTTTCGCAGATTCTTTTAATACCTAAAAACCCTTTCTGGAAACAGAGAGGGTTTTTGTATTTCAGGCCTCCCAGTTTTGATAGAGTTTTGGGACTGCGGATGTCTTCTTTATATTCTCCATATTATATTATGTAAGATGTCTAACAAAACATATTTAAAGGGTAGTTGGAGGCAGAAGTAATCATTTATAGCGTAAATGTCCAAGATTAATTAATTACTTTAGCATATTGTTCAATTTTGTTAGGATTCAAGTTGTTTATTTACACAAAGATTTCTTTTGACGAAAACAAAGAACCTCATTTTGACTTTCTCCTAACTAATTTGAATTCCTACAATGAAGCTATTTAAACTACTTATTATTTTTTCTTTTATTATGGTATCCTGTAATAAAAGTGAAACTATCGAAAAAGTAGGTATTATTCCTCAACCAAACTCAATAAACTACTCAAAAGGAACTTTTTTAATAACGGACAAAACAACCATCGTAGTAACCGATTCAAAAGAATCTCATTCAATAGCAGAAGCATTACATACTTTTCTATATTCAAATTTCGGTTTAAATCTTAAGATTTCTATGGAAGAGGCACATGGGAATGTTATCCAACTCCTATTGTCTGAAGATCAAACAGGAAAAGAAGGATATCAGTTAGATATAACTAAAACTGGTGTTTTCATTAGTGGAAACTATCAAGGTCTATTTTACGGTATTCAAACTTTAAAACAGTTGTTGTCCCCAAAAACGATTATAAAAAATCCTGAGCTTAATTTTGTGAATATTATAGATGCTCCAGAATTTGGTTGGCGTGGTATGATGCTAGATGTATCCCGCCATTTCTTAGAAAAGGATTCCATTAAAAAGGTAATTGATATTTTGGCAATGCATAAAATGAATAAGTTTCATTGGCACTTGGTGGATGGTATTGGATGGCGAATTCAGATAGATAAATATCCGGAATTGACTAAAAAAGGAGCTTGGCGAAAAGTCAAGGAGCATAAAAGTCCATGGGAGGACTTTGAGGCAACTTATAAAGACAGTGAAGGTGAAGTTTATGGTGGTTATTATACTAAAGCCGATATTAAAGAAATAGTTGCCTATGCTGCAGAACGCTATATTGATGTGATCCCCGAAATTGAAATGCCAGGACATTCTGAAGCAGCAACACAGTGTTATCCTGAATTGAGTTGTGATGGCACGGGATCTTCGGGCGTTTATTGTGCAGGGAACGATGCGTCATTTGAGTTTTTACAAAATATCATCAGCGAAGTTGTGCCTTTATTTCCGTACGAATATTTGCATATTGGTGGCGATGAAGTTGGTAAGGAGTCTTGGTTGAGTTGTGATAAATGTAAAATAAGGATGCGAGATGAAAATTTACAAAATGGAGAAGAATTGCAAAGTTATTTTGTGAAACGTATGGAAAAGTTTATCCATTCTCAAGGTAAAAAGCTAATTGGCTGGGACGAAATACTAGAAGGTGGATTACCAGAAAGAGCAGCGGTAATGTCATGGAGAGGATTTGAGGGTGGAATAGAAGCTGCCAATGCAGGCCACGACGTTGTAATGTCTCCTGGATCCCCTTTGTATTTTGATCATAACCAAGGTAAAAGTGAATTTGAGCCTTCTTCGTGGGGAGGTTATAACAATTTACTGAGTGTTTATAATTTCAATCCTATTCCTGCTGATATCGCCGAAGATAAAAGACATCATATTCTTGGTGGACAGGCCAATCTTTGGACGGAACAAATTAAATCATTGAGTCATGTTCAATATATGATGTTACCTAGGTTGTCTGCATTATCTGAAGCACTTTGGACAAGTCCCAATCATAAAAACGAACAGGAATTCATTAAAAAAATGGATATTCATTTTGACCGATTTAAGGAATTGAATTATAATTTTGCAGGCAGTGCGCTATCCCCAGACTATGAGGTCACTTATGATAAAACAAGCAACGAATTTATTCTTAAATTAGAAAATGAATTAGGAATCTATGACATTAGATATACCTTAGATGGCTCGGCTCCTGGCGTGAATTCGGAAATCTATTCATTACCAATACACTATTCAACACCTATTGATATTTACGCTCAGGCTTTTAGAAAAGGGGAGCCCATTGGATTTCCTTTAAAGAAAGTGTTCTCTACTAGTTTCAGCGATAAAAGTAAGGTGAGTTACACCACACCGTATGATAAGGGTTACAGCGGTGGTGGTGATCAGGCTTTATTTAACAATAAATTTGCAAACCCACGCGGTGATGATCCAAACTGGCAGGGAATTCCTCAAAAGGATTTTGAGGTAATAATCGATTTAGGCGAATCAAATACCTTGTCATATATTGGTTTAAACTTTTTTCAGCACATCGCTTCTACGTCTGTTATGTTACCTACTGAGGTTATTATTGCTACCTCAGAAGACGGTAAAGTTTATAAAACTGTTTTAAACAAAACCTTGGAAACGATAAAGGAAAGAGAACCAATTATTAAAAGAATAGAAACAGAGTTTGAAAAACAAGCTGTCTCGTTTATTAAAATTACTGCAAAAAACAGAGGCCAATTACCACAATGGCATACTTTGAAAGGAGAGGCTTGGGTGTTTGTTGATGAGGTAACGGTAAAATAAGCTTAGATACTCGCTTATAAATTCTAGTTGTCTTGTGGCCGTAAAACGGTGGGTCTGTGACCCTGAGCTTGACTTGCTAAATTAATTTCAGTATCGGTAATAGGATTCCAACTCTTTGTACCTTGAATGAATGATTTAGCTTATTAGGACGAGAAGGCTTAGACTGTTTAAAAACTGAAAAGCTGGATAGCAAACCCACGTAAAAGAGGTGCTACCATATATTATATGATCTCCATCTTCTTCAACAAGAAACTTGCATTCATATTCTTACAAATTCCGATTTTAAATCTGTAATCAAAATAAAGTTCATCGTCAATAATTTCGGCATCGAAATAGTAGTTTTTGACTTCTTCAAGTTCATTTTCAATCTCACACAAACTCAAATCGTGAGTGGCTATAATACCTGTCGCGTGCGAAGCCACTAACTTTTCGACGAATTTGCGAGAACCTATCGCTTTGTCTGTGCTGTTTGTACCTTTTAGGATTTCATCCAAGATAATAAAATAGGATTCTTTTTGAATGGCATCAACGATGAATTTTAAGCGGGTCAATTCAGAAAAGAAATAGGAACTATCATCTGTAAGTGAATCGCTGGTACGCATGCTCGTAATCAGTTTTACAGGGTTATATTCACTTGAAGCAGCACAAACAGGTAAGCCAACATTAGCCATGACAATATGAAGCGAAACGGTTCTTAAAAAAGTGCTTTTCCCAGCCATATTAGCGCCAGTAACAATGAAAAATTGTTCGTTTTCAATGGTTAAATCATTATCCACGCGTTTTGCAACTTTTAATAAAGGATGTCCTAAATCTTTAGCTTTGATAACCTCTTTATTATTAGTGATTTTTGGAAAGACATAATCCGGAAAATTAAAAGCATAAGTTCCTAAACTGGTATAAGCGTCGAAAAAAGACACGACTTCAAACCAATCCTCTACTTTATGACCATATTCTTTAATCCATTGCTCTACTCTATAACTGTTTTTCAAATCTGTTAAGAAATAGCCGTTTCCGAAGATGACAGAAATCAGATTATTGCGGTTATCTAAAGCGTCTAAAGCTTTGGATAGTTTACTGAATATTATGGAAGCTTGTTCCGATTCCGACTGAATTTGTTTTTGTTTTCGCAATAGCAATTCGGAAGTGAATGTTTGCTTTTCAATTTGATCCAAAAGTAAAGCATATTGTTTAAAAGTTTCCTTGACCTTATCGGTATGCGTTGATAAGTCATTGATTTTTTTTAAATTTACTCCAGTAATCACTAATCCCAATAACAGCCAATACCCTAAAAAGCCAGCACTCAAGAAATCTAAAAAGAACAATGAGAATATTATGAGCGTTCCACCTGAAAATGCGTAAGGCAGCCATGTCATGGTTTTTGGTAAAAAGGATTTGTTATTCTTTAACCAATTAATGATGTTGTTTGCAGAAGTCTCAACTTTTATTAAACTTGCTGTGGCAGAATATAATTGTCGCCATTCTGGATTGGATGCAAGATCTTTAATGGCTTCTTGTCGTTGCTGAATGTCAATAATGTTATTGGCCTTTAATTCGGCAGCTAATTTTTGTGAACCTTCGTGGATGAAAGTTCTATTAATAAATTGAAAAAAAGAGCCTCTTCCGAATAAATCGATATCAAGACTGTAAAAATGCAATGGATCTTGAAACTCTAAGCCGTCAGTACGATTATGAAAATTACCATCGGCGATTTCTAATTCTGTTTTGTTAATTTCTGCTAAGGCCAACTTTACCTTTCGCTCTGCTTTAATATTTGTGTATTTGGTGAGGAGGACTATAAAAACACCTATACCAATGACAACAATTGCTACAGAAATCTGCCAATTGGTATAGGTCATATAAATCCCAAATGCCGTGAGAATGAAGACGAGAATACGAAATATACTAAAGAGTGTCATTCTTTTATATAATGAATTTGCCTCAGCCTGATAGCGCTCCGAACTTTGTTGATAGTATTTATTAGGATCAATCATGATAAAAATTTTATTCTAAAATCGCATCGTATCTATGGTAGAGAAAATGGAAATTATGGTATGAACTGCTTTTTTGTAAAATTCGGGATGAATATTTTCAAAATTATCAGTTGGTTGGTGGTAATCTTTATGATCTTCTACACCAAAATATAAAAATGGAATGTTTTTTTTATGAAATGGGGCATGATCCGAAGAATTAGTCCAATCTTGTAATCCATCGCTTCCATCATGTCCCATTAAAAGTTTGATACCATCTGTCATTTTATGGTCGGAAATTAAATTTTTCAGAATGTCGTTATAACCGGTTCCCACCGCATAAAGTTCATTGTTATCATTACGACTGATCATATCCATATTAATATTCAGCTTAATACTGTTTAACGGAACAATAGAATTTGCCACGTAGTGTCGGGATCCAGCAAGGCCAAGTTCCTCGCCATCGAAAGCGGCTAGAATAACAGAATGCCTTGGAGGATGTTTTTCAAAATATTCTGCAAAAGCGAATAAGGCTGCTACACCCGAAGCATCATCATCTGCGCCATTATATATTTGATTATTTTTTATGCCTTCATGATCATAATGCGCACTGATTACGATATGGTCTTCAGGATTTTTTGTGCCTATAACTAATCCTAAAATGTTTACTCCTTTATACTCTTTTTCTCTAGTTGTAAATGTAAATGGCTGTTGGTAAGCTTTTACCAGAGGCTGAATATTTTTAAAGCTTTGAAGTTTTTTGATAATGTAATCCCTAGCTTTTTCAGCACCTATGGTTCCAGTTCGACGGCCTTCAAAGGCATCTGAAGACAAAATTTTAATATACACTAATAAACTGTCATTATTGAAATAATTGGGTTCTTGAACAATTTTGGTTTGTTCAAGTTCTTGAGCACTGCATAAAACCGTGATTTGAAAAAATAAGAAAATTGAAATGCACAATTTGGATTTCATAAGTGAGATAATTTAGGGATAAAGAAACAAAAAATCCCAATATTGAATTGGGATTTTTTGAGTTAATAGTTGGTTGCTTTTGAGATTCCCAGTATTCCTGGGAAAGATCGAATTATCCTTTTAGTTCTGCTGCCATATATTCACGATTCATACGTGCAATATTTTCAAGTGAGATGCCTTTTGGACATTCCGCTTCGCAAGCCCCGGTGTTGGTGCAGTTACCAAATCCTTCCGCATCCATTTGATGTACCATATTCATCACACGTTCAGTCGCTTCAATTTTTCCTTGTGGTAATAAGGCAAATTGTGAAACTTTTGCACTGACAAATAACATGGCAGAAGCATTTTTACAAGCTGCTACACAGGCGCCACAACCAATACAGGTTGCTGCTTCAAAAGCTTTATCAGCATCGTGTTTGTTAATGGGAATGGTATTGGCGTCTATTGTGTTTCCTGACGTATTCACAGAAATAAATCCACCTGCATGTTGAACACGGTCAAAGGAACTTCTATCCACAATCAAATCCTTAATTACTGGAAAAGCATTCGCTCTAAACGGTTCGATATGGATGGTATCTCCATCTTCGAACATACGCATGTGTAACTGGCAGGTCGTTATTAATCTATCAGGCCCATGCGCTTGACCATTGATAAATAATGAACAGGATCCACAGATGCCTTCACGACAATCATGATCAAATGCGACAGGTTCTTCACCTTTATTGTTGAGTTCTTCGTTTAAGATATCCAACATTTCCAAGAATGACATATCACCTTCAATCCCGTCAATCGGATAATCGACTAACTCGCCTTTTGTTTCAGCGTTTTTTTGACGCCATATTTTTAAGGTTAATTTCATAATGTTTCTTCTTATTTATAACTTCTCTCTTTCACTTCAATATTTTCGTACTCCAATTCTTCCTTGTGAAGAATTGCATCTTTAGGTTCGCCTTGATATTCCCATGCCGCAACATATTGGAATTCTGGACGTCTTAAGGCTTCACCATCTTCAGTTTGGAACTCTTCTCTAAAATGCCCGCCCGCAGATTCTTCTCTTTCGAGCGCATCTTTAGCAAAAAGCTCACCCAATTCTAAGTAATCTGCAACGCGCATTGCTTTAGCCAATTCTTCGTTGTATTCATGTTGGATTCCAGGAACTCTTACCTCTTTCCAAAACTCTTTACGAAGTGCGGCGATTTCAACAATCGCTGCTTTTAAACCGGTAGCGTTACGAGCCATTCCACATTTGTCCCACATGATCTTTCCAAGTCTTTTATGGAAGTGGTCTACAGAATGTGACCCCTTATTGTTGATCAAATGATCTAAACTATCTTGAATGTTTTTCTCGGCCTGATCAAATTCGGGCGTATTCGTTGGAATTTCGCCAGTTCTAATATCTTGTGCTAAATAATCACCAATGGTATAAGGCAATACAAAATAGCCGTCTGCCAGACCTTGCATCAATGCGGATGCACCAAGGCGATTGGCACCGTGGTCAGAGAAATTGGCTTCTCCAATAGAATATAATCCAGGGACGTTAGTCATCAAGTTGTAATCCACCCAAAGACCACCCATTGTATAGTGCACTGCAGGATAGATCATCATTGGAGTTTCATATGGATTTTGATCCACAATCTTCTCATACATTTGGAAAAGGTTTCCGTATTTTTCTTGGATGACTTCCTGTCCTAATCTTTTAACTAATACGGCATCATTCTCGTCCAACCCTCGGATGTGGGCTCGTTCTTTTCCATAACGCTCAATTGCTGAGGCGAAATCCAAAAATACCGCTTCACCAGTTTTATTTACACCATAGCCGGCATCACAGCGTTCTTTGGCAGCACGTGAAGCCACATCACGCGGCACTAAATTTCCAAAGGCTGGATAACGACGTTCCAAGTAGTAATCTCTATTATCCTGAGGAATATCTATTGGTTTTAATTTTCCATCTCTTATCGCTTGAACATCCTCCATATTTTTTGGCACCCAAATACGACCGTCATTACGAAGCGATTCAGACATCAAAGTTAATTTAGATTGATGTTCTCCCGATACTGGGATACAGGTTGGATGGATTTGCGTATAACATGGGTTTGCGAAAAAAGCACCACGTTTATGGGCTTTCCAGGCTGCAGTGACGTTACTTCCCATGGCATTAGTGGATAGGAAGAATACGTTTCCATATCCTCCAGAACCGATAACCACAGCGTGGGCTGAGTGACGCTCAACTTTTCCAGTAACTAAATCTCTTGCGATAATGCCTCGCGCTTTTCCGCCAACAATGACAACGTCCAACATCTCATGTCGGTTATACATGGTAATTTTTCCACGACCAATTTGACGGTTCATGGCAGAATAAGCCCCTAATAATAATTGTTGTCCGGTTTGTCCAGCAGCATAAAATGTTCGGGACACCAGCACACCACCAAACGAGCGGTTATCTAGGTATCCACCATATTCACGGGCAAAAGGAACGCCTTGAGCCACACACTGGTCAATAATATTTGCCGACACTTCTGCCAAACGATAAACGTTTGCTTCACGTGAACGGTAGTCGCCACCTTTTACAGTGTCATAAAATAAACGGTAGGTTGAATCGCCATCACCTTGATAGTTTTTGGCAGCATTAATGCCACCTTGTGCCGCAATCGAGTGCGCACGACGTGGAGAATCCTGAAAACAGAATGCTTTTACATTATAGCCTAATTCAGCTAATGTTGCTGCTGCAGAACCACCTGCCAATCCTGTACCAATCACGATAACATCAATGTTACGTTTATTGGCGGGATTCACTAAGTTTATGTTATTTTTATAATTAGTCCACTTATCTACAAGTGGTCCTTCTGGTATTTTAGAATCTAAAGCCATATTAGATATTTTTTAGTTGAAGTGATGATAGAGTGCGATGAAAATAAATCCTAATGGGATGATTATTGCATAAGCCTTACCAAAACCTCTTAATCCTCTGGTGTATTTATTATTTGCTCCCACCGACTGAAATGCGGAACTGAACCCGTGTAATAAATGTAGTGATAAAAACACAAATGATAAGCAATAAAGGGCTACGCGCCACACGTCTATAAATTTATCATGTAAGTGTTCAAAATAGCGATATTCGCCATTTGCGAGTAATCCGGACATGTCGCCATCAATGAATTTTGTTTTGATTTCTGGAAACCAAAAATCGTAAAAATGAAGTCCTAGGAAAAGTAGAATTACTGCTCCCGTGTAAATCATGTTTCTGCTCATCCATGTTGAATTGGCATTACCGTTATTCCTAACGTATGCAATTTTTCTTGCGTTTCGATTTCTTATTTCCAACACCATTCCCATCACAAAGTGAAAAAGAACTCCTATAAGTAAAATGGGTTGAGCAAGATATTGCACCACCCAATTCGTTCCCATGAAATGTGAAACGTCATTAAAAGTTTCTGCACTAAATACTGAAAGAATATTAATTGCAAAATGTTGTACTAGGAAAATCATTAGGAAGAATGCTGAAAGTGCCATGGCAAACTTTCTTCCAACTGAAGAATTAAAAATTCCGCTCATCTTTTGAAGTTAGTTTATTGTGCCACAAAGATACGTTTCAATCGTTTGAAACCCAAAAAAACGAATTAATTATACTTATTTGGAATGATTTTAATTAGAATGATGTTTTAATGGTTTCTAAGACTGTGGAAGAATCCACATTTAATTGTTTCTGGTGTTCAGATAACTGCGAAATTGAAAGCGAATGGCTGTTGGGTTAAAAATTTAGTAAAGGACAATTAGGTTTTTTGAGTTGTGTTAAATTTTTAATTTTGGAAAAACTACAGCATCATAAAATATGATTAAATAGACCACACTTTTTTTATAAGAAACAGACAAGATTTTATGACTGAGATGAAGATCAATAGTTTGGCGGTTTTTAAATCTAATGTATCCTGTCAATTGTTTTAAAAAGGAGGTTTCATAATTATTGTTTCAAGGACTATTTGGAGGAATATAATGTGGAAGTTGGTATAATTATGACTTTGGAATTTATTAGGTTTGAACTTATTGGATAAGGCTGATGTTAAAAATGAAAACAAAGATTGGCCTGCTGACAAAAAGTACTTTATGAATGGCACAAATCACAACACGGGTTTAGATAAGCATGAACACGGGAGTGACGGAGCCCATCAATGAATACAAGGTTTTTACTGTGGAGCCAGGTTTTTAGATGTGAATGAAAGATGATTTCGTCATTCAACCAAAAGGAGAGCTACTTAATTTATTGGATATATTCCTATTGGACTGGAAGAAATTGAAGAACTATTGAATTCATAAAATAGCAGAAGGCACTTTTTACGAGTGCCTTCTTTAGTTTTCAGTTTACCTATGAAATTTTTATAATCGTTCAGATTTTTTATGCCGGTACCGAATCAAACACATATCTATTGAGTTTTCTTAAAGTCTCAATTTTATCGCCCGTGTTAATTAATAAAGAGATATTGTTACTGCTTCCGCCATAAGAAATCATTCTCACGTTAACGTCTTGTAAAATCTGGAATAACTTTGGGGTGTCAGGATGGTAAACAATATGGTTTCCTACTAAGCAAACTATCGTACGAAAACCGTCTACTTCTACCAGTGCAAATTTTTCCAACTCTTCAACGATTTCAGATAGATGTTTGGGGTCATCAATAGTTAGGGATACGGCAATCTCTGATGTAGTGATCATATCAATAGACGTTTCATATTTCTCAAAAATTTCAAATACTTTTTTTAAGAATCCATGTGCCAATAGCATTCTGGCAGATTTTATTTTAATAGCAGTAATGCCATCCTTTGCTGCAATGGCTTTGATGCCCTCGCCGTGCGCAATGTTAGTAATCAATGTGCCATGATCTGACGGGGAAAGTGTGTTTTTTAAACGCACCGGAATATCCAAATCCCTTACTGGCATAACAGTTTGAGGATGTAGGATTTTTGCGCCAAAATAGGCTAATTCAGCTGCTTCGTCAAAACATAGATGAGAGATCGCGTGGGTATCTGGCACAAACCGTGGATCATTATTATGGAAGCCATCAATGTCCGTCCATATTTGAACTTCTGTTGCGTGTAAAGCGGCTCCAATAATGGTGGCGGTATAATCGCTGCCACCGCGTTGTAGATTCGCAATATGGCCATCAGCGTCCAAACAGATGAATCCTTGAGTGATGTAAATATCAGCTACTGGAAGTGCGTTGATGATACGATCAAAATTTTGACGGATGTAAAAATTATCAGGTTCATTGGATTTATCAATTCGCATAAAATCAAGCGCTGGCAATAAGCACACATTCAGACCTTCTTGCTTTAAGAAATGGCTAAATATAAATGTGGATAATAATTCGCCCTGAGCGACAATCCTATTAGAAAGTAAGTTGGTGTAATTTAAATTTGTAGTTGCTTTAAGTGTTTCGAAAATGGAATTGACATAAGTGTCCACCTCAGTTCTTAGGTCTTCCTGATGGATTAATTGGCTGACCGTTATCTTATATTTTTGATGAAGTTCAGAAATGTGCTCCAATGCATTATCTATTTCCTTAAACTTGATACAATCTGAAATGGTAAGCAATGCATTCGTGGTTCCTGACATGGCGGAGAGCACCACAATTTTGCGCTGGCCATCATTGATGATATTTTTTACATTGGTCATACTTTCTATAGACCCTACTGACGTTCCTCCAAATTTTAAAACAAACATATTTTTAGTTTTTGATGGTGCGAAAATAAACGTAACAAGTCTTACCACAATAAAAATTAAAAAATTTGACTAATTTTACACAAAACGTTATATAGTTAACAAATGAGAACGATTTCTGCGTGCGTTGAGGAGATTTTGATAGCCCAACCATTTTTAGAGGAAGCTTTGTCCAGAGGTATTATTAATTATTCTGCGTTGGCCGAAGAACTTGTTATTCCAATAAGCGAGATGTTGAAAAAATCTGTAAAATCTGGTGCGGTCATGATGGCCTTGCGGAGGTATCAACCGCCAATCGATTTTGGGAATTCATTAAAACTCAAGCGCGTCATTCAAAATCTCGGAGATATTACGGTACGGTCCAATTTGACCGACTTCACATTTCAAAATTCAAAAACTTTAAGTCATAGTCATTCCAAGATTTTAGAGCACATGGATGGCTTTTCCAACGTGTTCTATGCATTTACCCGGGGAATTCACGAAAGCAATATTATCATTTCAACAAATCAAAAACACAATATTTTAAAAAATTTTCAGGAGGAAATTTTATTGGGAGAAAAAGCGGAATTAGCGGCAATAACCATCAGCTTACCATCAGATAATTCTAAAGTAACCGGACTTTATTATCAAATCTTTAAACGTTTGGCTTGGGAAGGCATCGCCCTTTATGAAGTGGTTTCCACCACCAATGAATTTACAATTTTGGTAGAGGATGAGGTCGTTGATAAAGCGTTCTCGGTTATGAAGCGTTTGAAAAACTAGAATGTTTAAAAACGTTCAAAATTATAAATATTAAAATTGAAGGAATTACCCAGCCCAGATTGAATTCTGCCAAAGGAATTACTTTAATGATGGCGTTGATGTTTTCTGAAGGCATCAAAATCTTCACAAAATCAGGAATGCTGAAAATAAAACACGTAATGACCACGCCTCTAAAGACTAAAGCCGATGCATACTGGTCCGGAATGACATTAAGAAGGATTAGAATAATGGTAATAGGATAGATAAACATTAACGCGGGAATAGCGATATCAATAATAAATGCGACATCAAATTGTCCCATCACGACTCCTAATAAACTCCCGATAATTGCGGTTATGGTATAAGCTGTTTGGGAATTTTTGAACAAGCCTTTAAAGTAGTCGGCCGTACCCGTAATAATGCCAACGGCTGTCGTGAAGCAAGCTAAAGCTATCAAAACACTCAGTAAAATTGCACCTGAGCCACCAAGGGTCTTGTTACCCAAGCCTAAGAGCAATTTTGATCTTGTAACATCCGCAGGAAATTCTGAATTATGCAAGGAACCAATAAGAATGAGACCTGTATATATAATGAATAATCCCAAACCAGCCAACAATCCAGATTTGAAGATCAGTTGTTTTTTTTCTTTCGACGAACCTGAATAGTTCAGATTTATAGAGATAATCAATACGGCGCCTACTACTAAAGCAGCTAGGGCATCAAAAGTCTGGTAGCCTTCTAAAATACCATCTACTACCGGTGTATGGAACTGTGAAGGTTGCATCGTTTCTGGAGATGAAAACATAGCAATGCCAATGATGGCCAAAAGAATGGCGATTATTATAGGTGTTAAATATTTACCTAATAGATCTAAAACCTTGGAACGGTTCATGGCAAAAATGAAGACTAAGGCAAAATAGATGGTACTGGTCAGTAAACCGCTACTGTTAAAAAATGGTGCAATGGCCATTTCATGAGTCACTGATGCCGTTCTCGGCGCGGGCAATACAATACAAATTCCATAAACCAGTAAGCAAAAGATGGTGCTAAATAGTGGAGATATTTTTTTTCCAAAATCCTGCATAGTGCCTTGCAATTTTGAATGGGCGATAATTCCAAAAATGGGAATTACCACTGCTGTAATTACAAAGCCGATAGTTACCAAAAGCCAATCAGCACCAGCATTAAATCCTAAGTATGGTGGTAATATTAAATTTCCCGCACCAAAGAACATGGAAAATAAGGCAAAGCCAGTAACAAGTATATCTTTGGTTTTATTCATCTGAAATTTAATGATAATGTATTCGAGCTTCCTACTTCGAGATTCAAACTCTTTATATATTTGCCGAATATAGTTTAAAAATGATTTTAGAATACAAGAACATCCCTGTTTTTTACAATGAGCAAGGTCAAGGAAAGGTTGTGGTTTTACTACATGGATTTCTTGAAACTTCGTTGATGTGGAAGGCTTTGGTATCAGAAATTAAAGCTGACCACAGAGTAATCACAATCGATTTATTAGGACATGGACAAACTGGTTGTCTGGGATATATTCATACAATGGAAATGATGGCCGAGGCAGTTATTTATATTTTAGATTATTTGAAAATCAAAAAATCAGTATTCATTGGACACTCTATGGGCGGCTATGTAGCTTTAGCTCTTGCCGAAACTTATCCGAATTGCATAAATGGTCTTTGTTTAATGAATTCTACACCATTTGCGGACAGCAAAGAGCGCCAAATTAACAGAGATCGCGCAATTAAAGCGGTAAAGTATAATTATAGGAATTTTGTTAGGATGTCTATTGTGAATTTGTTTAGCCCTGACAATAGGTTACAGTTCGCCGATGAAATTGATTCTATTAAGTTGGAGGCCATGAATCTACCGGTTCAAGGAATAGTGGCGGCCTTAGAAGGTATGAAAATCAGAAAAGACAGAAGTTTGATTCTACAACAACTGACTGTTCCTAGAATTGTTTTCCTTGGAAGGGAAGATCCTGTTTTGGAGCACGATAGACTGAAAAACCAATTGGTTAGTTTAGGGATTACAATTATTGATTTCCCAGGTGGACATATGACCTATATCGAAAATAAAGAAGAATTAACTTACAATATAAATTGTTTTATCGAATAATAAAGTCTTTAAGCGCTTATTTTTCCTTAGATTACATATATTAGGGGTTCTAACAATCCCAATCATGAAAACATACAATAATTCCCCAGCTCCAGTGAAGTTATTCTGCACTCTTTTTGTTCACAATTATGAAGTTTCAAAACAGGTCACTTCCCACGTTCAGGAATACACTTGCAAGTGCTGCAAAAGACAATTGAACACAGACAGTAATGGCGATTTGACCGAATTGACTCCCCAGTTTCAAGAAATAAATACCATTTTAGAAGTGATGTATGTGCGTAGAATGGAACGTTCGCAGGAAAAAATGTTCACGTCATCAGTATATTAAGCGTCAATCTTGGCCAATTACTTTAAATTCCAAAATTGAGCTATCCCTCCTTTATAGCCCAAGGGAAAACCGTCGACCTTTCTTTATTGAGCATAATCATAATCCCTTCAAATTAACAGACTTTCCTGTCAGTGAGCATCAATTTATCAAAAGTCATGATCTTATGAGCACAAATAGTAACGAAAAATTTACCCGCCTTCCGTTTAGTTGATTTATCACAAAATTAACATACAATCTTTTTCAATACCATTCGTTTTAATTACCATGTCGCTTGTAATAAAACCTCAAATTTTGAAGCACTTATATTGTAAATTGTTTAATCACGACTATGTAGTAAAAAACCATATTACTAAGTTCGTCAAAGAATACGCTTGTTCCCATTGTGGAAAAGAACTAACCACTAGCGATCAGGGAGAGTTAATTCTTCTTACCGATAATAGAAGAGAAATTAATAAGGTTCTAAAAAAGCTTTACCAAAAAAGGAAAAAAGTAAAGCAAAAGGTTTATTGATCTTTTAAATGGTTCCACCCTTTAGCGATTAACGGTATTAGTGTTTCTCCACGCGTTATCAAGTGCATGCCATTTTCTTTTTCAGTCATATAACCGATGACCGTTAAGTTAGGATTTCCTTTAATTTTCGGGAAATCTTCTTGAGAGATGGTCATTAATAATTCATAGTCTTCTCCACCATTCAATGCGATTGTAGTGCTATCAATATTAAATTCTTCGCATGTAGAAATAACCTGTGGATCCAACGGAATCTTATTTTCATATAATGCAGCACCAACATTGCTTTGTTTGCATAAATGAATGATTTCAGATGAAAGGCCATCACTAATATCAATCATGGCCGTAGGTTTAACTTCTAAATCCTTTAGAAGTTTTATAATATCTTTTCGAGCCTCTGGCTTCAATTGACGTTCTACAATGTAAGAATAGGGTTCTAGATCGGGCTGATTATTTGGATTGACCTTAAAGACTTCTTTTTCACGTTCCAGAACTTGAAGTCCCATATAGGCAGCGCCTAAATCGCCTGTAACCACTAATAAGTCGTTAGGTTTTGCGCCGCTTCTGTAAACGACGTCACTTTTATTAACCTCTCCAATGGCAGTGATGGAAATAATTAATCCTGTTGTAGAAGAAGTCGTGTCGCCGCCAACAACGTCTATCTCATATGCTTTGGCCGCGGTTTCAATACCCGCATACAGTTCTTCAAGCGCCTCTAATGGGAATCGATTTGAAATTGCAATAGAAACTGTTACCTGTGTTGCATTAGCATTCATCGCATAAACGTCCGACAAATTGACCATAATGGCCTTGTAGCCTAAATGTTTTAAGGGCATGTAACTTAAATCAAAATGCACATGCTCTACCAATAAATCGGTGGTTACAACAATCTGTTGTGATTTGAATTCTAAAACTGCAGCATCATCGCCTATCCCTTTGATGGTCGATTTCTGGTTGATCTCGAAATGTTCGGTTAAATGGTCTATAAGACCAAATTCGCCTAAGTCGCTGAGGGCTGTTCGTGGCTGATTTTTATCTTCTATCATACTGCAAATTTAGCGATATAGCTGAGAAAATACCAATCATTTTTTGTAAAAATTATACATGTTAAGATATCGAAAAAATCAATTAACCCATTTGGATTATAATGAAAAGTTGCATGGGAATGGCCTAGTAATATTGTATATTTGTCCTCTATTTAGAAATAATCTTAATAAGGAATGATAAAAGTATCTGAAACAGCTAAGAAGAAAGTCATTGAACTGATGAGTGAAGATGGCTTTGACTGGGCAATCGACTTTGTACGCGTTGGTGTAAAAAGTGGCGGTTGTTCAGGATTATCGTATGATTTAAAATTTGATAAATCACAAAAAGACGAAGATAAAATTTTTGAGGATAATGGCGTCAGAATCATCATTGACAAGAAAAGCTTTTTATACCTCATTGGTACCACCCTTGAATACTCAGGAGGTTTGAATGGTGCGGGTTTTGTGTTTAATAATCCAAATGCAAATCGTACCTGCGGATGTGGAGAATCTTTCTCCCTGTAAGTTCTTCGCAATTTTCCTAAGGGAAACAGTTGAATAATTAATGAAAATGACATGACGAAATTAACGAAATATACAGAAGACCATTTAAGAGAAGAATTAAAAACCAAGGAATATGAGTACGGGTTTTATACAGATATAGAATCAGATACGTTTCCTCCGGGATTGAATGAAGATGTTGTCAGAGGTATTTCCCTTAAAAAGGAAGAGCCAGAGTGGATGACGGAATGGCGTTTGGAAGCATTCCGAGCGTGGGAAAAGATGGTTGAACCAGAATGGGCAAATGTTCATTATGAAAAACCAGATTTTCAGGCCATTTCTTACTATTCAGCACCAAATACCAAACCAAAATATGACAGTTTGGATGAGGTAGATCCAGAATTATTGGAAACTTTCAAGAAGTTGGGAATTTCCATGGATGAGCAGAAGATGTTGGCAGGTGTTGCCATGGACGTTGTAATTGACTCCGTTTCGGTAGCCACAACCTTCAAAAAGTCATTGAACGAGAAAGGCATAATTTTCTGTTCGATCAGTGAAGCGATTAGAGAGCATCCAGAATTGGTTAGAAAATATATAGGAACCGTTGTACCTCGAAAAGATAATTTTTATGCGGCTTTAAACTCAGCTGTATTTAGTGATGGAAGTTTTTGTTACATTCCAAAAGGTGTACGTTGTCCTATGGAATTATCCACCTACTTCCGAATCAATCAAGCAGGAACAGGCCAATTCGAAAGAACGCTTCTAATCGCTGATGAGGGAAGCTACGTCAGTTATCTAGAAGGTTGTACAGCACCAAGTCGTGATGAAAATCAATTGCACGCTGCAGTAGTGGAATTAATTGCGATGGATGATGCCGAAATCAAATACTCAACCGTTCAAAACTGGTATCCTGGAAATGCTGAAGGAAAAGGCGGAGTTTTCAATTTTGTAACTAAAAGAGGGATTTGCGAAAAGAACGCAAAAATCTCGTGGACGCAAGTTGAAACAGGTTCTGCAGTAACTTGGAAATACCCAAGTTGTATTTTAAAAGGCGACAATTCTGTAGGTGAATTTTACTCGATTGCCGTGACTAATAATCATCAGCAGGCAGATACAGGAACAAAAATGATCCATTTGGGTAAAAACACCAGATCGACCATTATTTCCAAAGGTATCTCCGCCGGAAAGTCACAAAACTCATATAGAGGTTTGGTTTCTATTGGCGCAAGAGCTGAAAACGCCCGTAATTTTACGGAATGTGACAGTTTGCTAATGGGTAACGAGTGCGGTGCACATACCTTCCCATATATTGAAGTGAAAAATAAATCAGCAAAAATAGAACACGAAGCTACGACTAGTAAGATTGGTGAGGACCAAATTTTCTATTGTAACCAACGTGGTATTGATATTGAAAAAGCCATTGCACTTATTGTAAATGGTTTTAGTAAAGATGTATTGAATAAATTGCCGATGGAGTTTGCAGTAGAAGCTCAGAAATTATTAGAAATAAGTTTAGAAGGATCTGTTGGATAGAAATTCATGGGAGGTTACTGAGTTTATCGAAGTAAGGTTACTGAACTTGTCGAAGTGTAGGCATGAATCTCCAAAACGGAACCAATATTATAAATAAAGTTTGATCGGCAATGAATAAATTAATTGTCATGTTAGTTATAGCTGCAATATTTACAAGCTGTAAAAATGATTCAAAGTCTTCCGTTTTTGTTGACGAAAGTCAAGCAGAAAATAGCGTTAGAGAAATTTCAGGTGATTTTATTTATTTCTCTGATGCCGGTGTTTTACAAACCAGAAGTGAATTGTTTGGTGTTGTTGAAAACGGGAAGACCCAAGAATTGATTAAAATGGCAGAGCCTTTGAAAATCGCAGCAACTGATGAGGTTGCGGTAACTTTAAAAGTCAAGGTAATTAAAAAACCTGAACATGAAGAAGGTTGGGAAAAATGGATAGAAATTATAGACATACTAAAGGTGTCCAAAGTCGATCAGGAAGATAGTGACATCATAAAGTTAAGCTCAGAAAATTAAAAATCCAATAATACAATCCCGAGTCTACCGAAAGGCAAACAAATATTAGTCCCGATATTTCGGGCCAAAATTAAACTATAGGAATTTAGTACTTAAAAATTGAAAGTTAAAAGCATATGTTGAAAATCAGTAATTTACACGCAAGTGTTGACGATAAAGCCATTTTAAGAGGCATAAATTTAGAAGTAAAAGCAGGCGAAGTACATGCTATTATGGGCCCAAATGGTTCAGGTAAAAGTACTTTGGCATCCGTAATAGCTGGTAAGGAAGATTACGAAATGACTCAAGGTGAAATTATTTTCGAAAATGAGGAAATTAGTGAACTATCGCCAGAAGAACGCGCTCACAAGGGTGTTTTCTTATCTTTTCAATATCCTGTTGAAATTCCTGGTGTTTCCGTGACCAACTTTATTAGAACGGCGATCAATGAAACTCGCAAAGCGAGAGGTGTTGATGCAATGCCCGCTAATGAGATGTTGAAAATGATTCGTGAAAAATCAGAGATGTTAGAAATTGATCGTAAATTCTTATCCCGATCTTTAAACGAAGGTTTTTCTGGAGGAGAAAAGAAACGTAACGAGATTTTCCAACTGGCAATGTTAGAGCCAAAACTTGCTATTCTTGACGAAACGGACTCTGGTTTGGATATTGACGCCTTACGTATTGTGGCCAACGGAATCAATAAAATCAGAAGTAAAGATAATGCTGTCATTGTAATTACCCACTACCAACGCTTGTTGGATCATATTGTGCCAGACTTTGTGCATGTATTGCACGAAGGACGCATCGTGAAATCTGGTGGTAAAGAATTGGCCCATGAGCTTGAAGAAAAAGGCTACGACTGGATTAAGGAAGAATTGAACGCATAATTTAAGTATGCAGTACACAGTAGCAGTCTTCAGTGACTGTTAACTGAAAACTGCGAACTGAAGACTGAAAAAATGGAACTAAAAGAAAAACTCATAGCCTCATTTATGGCATTCGAAAATCTAGTAGATGTCGATTCGCCTATTCATGATGTGCGTAGTGAAGCAATAAAGCAATTTGAAACCGAAGGATTTCCATCGCGACGTGATGAAGCTTGGAAATACACCTCGTTGAATAGTATTTTAAAACATGATTATAGTGTTTTTCCAAAGGGAGATAACCATATTGACTATAACGAGATAAAAAAATATTTTATCCATGATATTGACACCTATAAGATTGTCTTTATCGATGGTAAATATTCGTCTCACTTTTCTGAAACGACTCATGATGGTATTGATGTGTGCTTAATGTCCTCAGCTTTATCAAAACATAAATATAGACCCGTTATTGAAAACTATTTCAATAAAGTGGCTACTAAAGATAGCTTATCGTCACTCAATACAGCATTCTCTCAAGAAGGTGCTTATATACATATTCCAAAAAACAAGTCGGTCGCGAAACCAATTCAGATCGTTCATTTTTCAACTGGAAATGAAGCAGCTGTGATGTTGCAACCTCGTAACTTGATTGTGGTGGATGAAAATTCGCATGTTCAAATTATTGAGCGCCATCAAAGCTTGACCGAGAATCCCGTGTTGACCAATAGTGTTACGGAAATATTTGCAGGTAAGCGTGCCATTGTGGACTATTACAAGATTCAAAACGACAATGAAAATGCGTCTTTGATTGACAGTACATTTATCAATCAAAAACAAGAAAGTTTTGCCTCGGTACATACATTCTCATTTGGCGGAAAGTTGACACGAAACAACCTTAAGTTTTATCAAAATGGAGAACGTATAGATTCTACCATGAAAGGTGTGACCATCATTGGCAATAAACAACATGTGGATCATAATACTCTAGTCCATCATATTGAGCCTAATTGTGAAAGTCATCAAGATTATCAAGGTATTTTTGGAGACAGTAGTACCGGCGTATTTAATGGAAAAGTTTTGGTTAATAAAGAAGCTCAAAAAACCAATGCGTTTCAGGCCAACAACAATATTTTGTTAAGTGATAAAGCAACGGTTAATACCAAGCCACAATTGGAGATTTTTGCAGATGACGTTAAGTGTTCACATGGTTGTACCATTGGACAATTGGATGACAGTGCGATATTTTATATGCGATCCAGAGGTATTCCAGAAAAGGAAGCTAAAGCTCTATTGATGTACGCTTTTGGCAATAGCGTGTTGAGTTCGGTTAAAATCCCAGAAATTAAGCAGCGAATTACGAATATTATCGCTAATAAATTAGGGATTAATATTGGATTTGATTTGTAGGTATTAATAAATTGGAATTCGTTAAATAGAATTCCAATTATTTTAATTTGGAGCTAATCCCGCTATCCGTTATACCTGTGTTGGCAGGCAGGCTTTTTTGCTTTGAAAAAAACAAAAAAGGATGCCACTACTATCAGGGCTAAAAAGGATCCATAAATAATTAAAATCGTACTTTAGTTTTAAATCTTTTAACAATGGATATCGTCAAATTAAAAAAAAGACTTATCGATAAGATACAAGCAACAGAAAGTAATGTAATTCTTGAGGAAGTGCAACGTTTGTTGGATTTGCAGGAAGTTGACGAAACTGCAATTTATCAACTCAATGACGAGCAGCAAAATGCTATTGCTGAAGCTCGAGAAGATATTAAAAATGAGAGATTTTTGACCAGCGAACAAGCGAAACAAGACATTGACAAATGGCTAAAGAAGTAGTTTGGACTCTTCGAGCCCAAAACGATAGAAAAGCTATTTTTGAGTATTGGACTGCAAGAAATAAATCTAGATCCTACAGCATCAAACTCAATTTGCTTTTTGAAGAAGCTTCAAAATTTATTTCTCATTATCCGGAAATTGGAAAGCCAACTTCAGACAAAAACGTCAGAGTTAAAATAATTAAGGACTTTCTAATGTTCTATGAAATTGTTAAAACGAAAATAGTTATTCTGACAATTTGGGACAATAGACAAAATCCTAAAAACTTAATATTGTAATGATTTTTCCTGTAGAAAATTTAAGAAAAGATTTCCCAATCCTTCAAAGAAAAATCAATGGAAAACCGTTGATTTATTTTGATAACGCAGCCACTTCACAAACCCCTCAGCAGGTAATTGATGCTATAGTGGATTATTATTCCAACTACAATGCCAATATCCATCGCGGTGTACATAGCCTAAGTCAGGAAGCTACCGATAAGTACGAACAAGCACGATTAAAAATTCAAAAGCATTTTAATGCTGAAAAAGCGCATGAAATTATCATGACTGCTGGTACCACGCACGGTATCAATATGGTCGCAAGTGGTTTTACGTCACTTCTGCATAAAGGCGATGAAATTATCGTTTCCGCTTTGGAGCATCATAGTAATATTGTGCCTTGGCAAATGTTATGCGAGCGCACTGGCGCTATTTTAAAAGTCATTCCTATGAATGACGAAGGCGAATTGATCATGTCTTCTTACTCCGATTTACTTTCAGAAAAAACAAAACTCGTTTTTGTCAATCATATTTCAAACGCACTGGGTACCATAAATCCTATTGAAATAATTATCCAAAAGGCACATGCTGTAGGCGCAGCTGTTTTAGTGGATGGAGCGCAAGCGTGTCCACACGTTAAACCAGATGTACAAGCTTTGAATGTTGACTTTTATGTAGCCTCTGCTCATAAAATGTGTGGCCCAACTGGAGTAGGGATGCTCTATGGTAAGGAAGAATGGCTCAATAAATTGCCCCCCTATCAAGGTGGTGGCGAGATGATTGCTGAAGTATCCTTTGAGAAAACGACCTATGCTGGTTTGCCACATAAATTTGAAGCTGGAACTCCAAACATTTGCGGAGGCATCGCTTTTGGAGCGGCCATTGATTATATGAACGCCATTGGTTTTGATCAGATTGATGCTTATGAACATGAGCTTTTAGCATATGCCACAAAACAACTTTTAGAAATAGAAGGCTTAAGAATATTTGGAACTTCAAAAAATAAAACTTCTGTAATTTCATTTAATTTGGAGGGCATTCATCCGTATGACGTCGGTACACTTTTGGACAAAATGGGTATTGCAGTGCGTACAGGCCATCATTGTGCACAGCCGATCATGGATTATTTTAAAATCCCTGGGACTGTAAGAGCTTCTTTTGCATTTTACAATACCAAAAAGGAAATTGACGCCTTAGTTGAAGGTGTCAAAAAGGCCAAAATGATGTTGTCTTAAGATTGATGTTTCAAGAAATTTATTTATGAGTTTTAAATTTTTAGTTGTCTTTGCCGTTGTATTGTTCTCATTTTCATGTTCCAATAGCTCCAACAAAATAATTTTCGTAGCTGATGCTAAAGTAGATTGCGAAGGCATCACTTCCCAAGAATGCCTACAGATTAAAGAACAGGGTGATTCACATTGGAAGTTTCTCTTTGATGAAATTGAAGGCTTTACTCATGAAAAAGGCTTTTTTTACAAATTGAAAGTTGAAGTTACAAAAATTGATAATCCTTCAGCAGACGGAGCCTCATTACACTATAAATTAATAGAAATTTTGGATCAATCAATAGCGCCATTGCAATTAGATGAAGGTTCTTGGTTGGTAACACGAGTTAAAGAGATGGACAGTTTTGGCAGAAACCCATTCATTAGAATTGATTTAAACCAAAATGAAATTAAGGGCAATACCAGTTGTAACCGGTTTTCTGCAAAAATAGCTATTTCCAATAACAAGGTAAAAATATCTGACCTGTCTTCGACGGAAATGGCGTGTAGAGATATGGAAGTTCAAAATGCCTTTCTTGAAGCTTTAAAAAATATTTCTTCTTTTACATTAAAGGAAAATAAACTTCAATTATTAGATGAAAATCAGCAATTACTTATAGAGTGTGACTATTTGAAATATGAGTAGCATTTAGGAATTAACAGCTTGATATCCATCTTCAAAATGCTTATTTTGATGAGATAAATTGTAACTTTGTCTAAAATTTTAGAATGACTATAATAGCGATACAAGAAGAGCTCATTGATGAGTTTTCAATGTTTGAAGACTGGGAGGAGCGCTATCAATACATGATCGATTTGGGCAAATCACTACCTTTAATTGACGATCAATATAAAACGCCAGAAAATATTATTAAAGGTTGCCAAAGTAGAGTTTGGGTGCATGCAGAAATGGAGAATGAAAAAGTGGTATTTACTGCAGATAGTGATGCGATTATTACTAAAGGGATCATTGCTATTTTAATACGTGCGTTTTCAAATCAAACTCCCAAAGATATTATTGAAGCCAATACCGATTTTATTGATAAAATTGGCCTTAAAGAGCACTTATCAGCAACACGCGCCAACGGATTGGTAAGTATGATCAAACAAATAAAAATGTATGCGATTGCGTACCAAACACAGTTAAATTAAGTTGATGCGTTTAGAAGTATAGAGGTCTATCATTGATATGACTCTAAACTTCCAAACTCCTGAACTCCTAAACTTTTTATAAAATGAGTGAACCTATAGACACCTTCGCCTTAGGCGAAAAGATAGTAAGAGTTATAAAAACCATTTATGATCCGGAAATTCCAGTCGATATTTATGAGCTTGGATTAATCTATGATGTGTTCGTCAATGAGGATTACGATGTTAAAATCCTTATGACCTTAACCACACCAAATTGTCCGGTAGCAGAAAGCTTACCACTTGAGGTAGAAGAAAAAGTAAGATCGATTGATGAGGTAAAATCAGCTGAAGTAGAAATGACCTTTGACCCACCTTGGTCTCAAGATTTGATGAGCGAGGAAGCAAAGTTGGAATTGGGAATGCTTTAATAAATACTCAGTAAACACATCTTTTAATTTACATCATTGATGACGATCAGATATATCTGGTCGCTCATCGATGGTGTTTTTTTAATTAACTTTGATTCTAATTTCATAACTTCCATTTCCGGAATAGGCCCTCAACATTAAAACAATGGCAAGACCAACCCCAAAATCATTAAAAGACAAAGACAAGACCAGTTTAAAAAAGTCTTTTAGTGCATTGATATTTATTCCACGTTTCTTTAAGGAAATCTGGAAGACCAACAAAAAGCTATTCCTTTTATCAGCATTTTGCCGTCTTATTGGTGCCGTTTTACCTGTGGCTATTTTATGGGTTGGAAAGCTCATAATTGATGAAATAATTCTTCAAACTCAAATAGATGTATCAGATTTAACACAACTTTGGACCTATGTCGCTATTGAATTTGGCTTGATTGTACTTTCTGATTTGATGAGTCGCGCCATTTCTTTGACAGACAGTCTTTTGGGTGATTCCTACGCCATAGAATCATCGGTTACTATTATTAAAAAAACTAATCAGATAGATATCAGTTTGTTGGAAGATTCTGAATTCTATGATAAGTTGGAACGCGCGAGAATGCAAACTTCCGGTCGTGTAGGACTCATGTCCAATGCCTTGGGAGAGGTGCAGAGTTTGATTTCTATTGCAACGCTTGTTGCAGGTCTGATTTATTTTGAACCTTACTTGATCATTTTATTGGTGCTGAGTATCATCCCATCTTTTATTAATGAAATTTGGTTCAGTCAGCAGCAATATTCTCTGGCAAGAGGTTGGACTGCAGAGCGACGAGAGCTTGATTATCTAAGGTTTATTGGCGCAAACAATGTAACGGCAAAGGAAATTAAACTTTTTGGACTCACGGATTTTATCGTCGATCGCTTTAAAAATTTATCCCAAGAGTACTATGAGCTAAATAAAAAATTGACGATCAAACGTTCCTCTTTGGGTTTTGTATTCAATCTGTTGGGAACGTTGAGCTACTACGGCGCCTATATTTTTATCATATATCGTGTAATTTCCGGTGTTATTACCTTGGGGGAATTGACGTTTTTATCCGGATCATTTAACAGATTGACTCGGAATCTCCAGGATTTCTTTTCAAAATTTACGAGAATCACTGAAAGTGCACTTTATCTGAAAGATTATTTTGAATTCATTGATATTTCCATTGAACCAAAACATAATGAAGATCAGTCCTTGCCCGAAAAAATCGTCTCAGGTTTTGAATTTAAGGATGTCCATTTTTCTTATCCAGATTCTGAAACCGAAATCCTAAAAGGAGTGAGTTTTAAAATATCCGCAGGTGAAAAAATTGCTTTCGTAGGTCAGAATGGAGCAGGAAAAACGACTCTTACAAAATTGATGTTGCGTTTTTACGAGCCCACTTCAGGAGAGATTTTGTTGGATGGTATTAATATCAACCGATTTAAGATGGAAGAGTATCAGGAATTTTTTGGAGTTATTTTTCAAGATTTTTTCAGATATGAATTTACGGTTAAGGAAAATATTGCTATCGGCGATATCGACCAATTGGAAAACCTCGAAAAGATTGAAAATGCTGCCCAATTGAGTCTGGCCAACGAAGTCATCGCTGGATTTAAAAAGGGTTATGACCAACAACTTGGAAAGCGTTTTTACAAGGGACAGGAATTATCTGGAGGGCAATGGCAAAAAGTAGCTTTGGCCAGAGCGTATATGAAAGATGCTGAAGTTATGATTTTGGATGAACCCACATCGGCATTGGATGCTAAAGCAGAAAGCGATGTTTTTAAGCGTTTTATTGGATTGACACAAGGTAAAACAAGCATTATTATTTCACATAGATTCAGTACGGTAAGACAGGCCGATCGGATTTTAGTATTGGAAGAAGGGAAAGTTTTGGAGATGGGAACCCATCAGGAATTAATGGCCATCGATGGTTTATATGCACAACTCTTTCAATTACAGGCCGAAGGATATCAATAAGTATTTATAAACTACATTGAAGGTTTTGAAAATTTAGACGTCGCCAAAAAGTGAGAGATAGTTCGACAATCTATTTTGCCCGCGCATTGAATGCATGTCAAAATGGAGTTTCACTAATAAATAGAGTAATTTTGCATTATGGAAAAAGAAATCATTAACAGAGTGGCTAACAGTAAACTGGTCGTTGTCGATTTAGAGGATTATTATCCAAAAGGACAACGTACAATTTTTGATATTAAAGATTGGTTGTTTCAGGAATTGGTGCTGCGTGAAAAGGATTTTAGAGAATACGCCAATCAACATGATTGGACACAATATAAAGATCACTTTGTGGCATTGACTTGCAGCGCGGACGCCATCATACCTGGCTGGGCATTTATGTTGTTAACCATGCACTTGGAGCCGTTTGCAAAAAAAACGGTAGTGGGGAATTTGGAAACACTGGAAACATCAATTTATCAAGATATTATTCAAAATTTGGAAATAGATGCTTATGTGGATCAAATGCTCATTATTAAAGGTTGTGCACACAAACCCGTGCCTCCTAACGCTTATATTATGTTGTCACAAAAGCTAAAACCGATCGCAAAATCAATCATGTATGGAGAAGCATGTTCTTCAGTGCCTTTGTATAAAAGAAGATAATTGCAGTAATTTTTCCAATAAAAGAATAATTTTTATCTTTGCACACTTAAAAAAAATAGTAAAATTAAAAATTAATCCAGAATTATGAACAACAAGTTAGTATTTACCCTCGTATTAGCCTTGACAATGAGCTTTGGTTTTGCACAAACTAAAGAAGATTTACAGGCTCAGAAATCAGAGAAACAAGCCGTTGCAGATGCTGCACAAAAGGAGGCAAATGCAATTCAGGCTCAAATAGACGCACTTCCAGGTTGGAAAAAAGGTGCTTTTGGTGTGATTGGAGGTAGTCTTTCCAATTTTAATAATTGGTACGCTCAAGGAACGCCTAATAACAGTTCTGGTAATATTGGTGTCAATTTTAATGCTTACGCCAATAAATTGGAAGATAAATATTTTTGGAGAAACTCTTTAACGGTGAATCTTGCCTGGGTAAAATTAGACGATAAGGATAATCCAAATGACAATGACAGTTTCCAACCTACTACTGATGTGTTCAATATCTCATCATTATATGGTTATAAATTGAGCGAAAAATGGGCTGCTTCTGCATTAGGGGAATACAGAACTACAATTTTAAACAATTTTAATGATCCGGGATATTTAGACTTGGGTGTTGGTTTTACTTGGACTCCCATGGATAACTTGATCCTGGTGATTCATCCTTTGAACTACAACTTTGTATTCTCTGATAATGACGCCGTATTTGAATCCTCTTTAGGTGCTAAAGTGGTCGCTGATTATACTAGACAAATAGGTGCTATTGCATTTAAATCTAATCTGTCTGCATTTTTAAGTTATAAAGAATCCCACTTGTCCAACTGGACTTGGACTAATGCCTTCAGCTATACACTTTGGAAAAACATTGGTGTAGGTTTTGATTTTGCTTTGAGAAGCAACAAACAAGAAGCTTTAAACTATGCTTTGGGTAACTATAACCCATCTGCCGTGCCTTCAGGAATTGAGCCTACTTTCGGCAACGTTGACAATAAATTACAAACTTACTACACCGTTGGTTTGACTTATAAATTCTAACAAAAATTAATATATCATAAAAAAATGCTACCTGGTTTGGGTAGCATTTTTTGTTTAGACTAAACCTATTTTTTATTCTTCTTCTTCTCCTTCATAATCTGGATAGAGAAAGTCATTGTATGGAAAACGCGTGACGTGAATGTTTCTTACTTCATCATAAACACGTCTTTTAAAGGTTTCTAAGTTTTTTTTGTTTAAGGCGGAAATAAAAATGGCGTCATCGCCGATTTTATTCATCCAGGTTTTTTTCCATTCTTCAAGCGTGTAGTTTTCTTTGGTCCTCACTGCGATTAAATCGTCCTTATCAAAAGGCACCGCTTCATAAGCATCAATTTTATTAAACACCATGATAGTTGGTTTATTGGCGCTGCCAATTTCCCCCAGGATTTTATTTACAGAAGCGATTTGATCTTCAAAATTATGGTGGGATATATCAACCACATGCAGTAACAAGTCGGCTTCCCTGACTTCGTCCAACGTGCTTTTAAAGGATTCTACTAATTGGGTGGGTAATTTTCTGATAAATCCAACGGTATCAGTGACCAAAAACGGCAAATTCCCGATGACCACTTTTCTTACGGTGGTATCAAGTGTTGCAAATAACTTGTCCTCTACGAAAACCTCGCTGTTGCTGATAACGTTCATTAAGGTAGATTTACCAACGTTAGTATAACCGACTAATGCCACACGCACCAATTGACCTCGATTGCCACGTTGGATCGCTTGCTGCTTGTCAATTGTTTTTAATTTATCTTTTAATAAGGTTATGCGATCTCTAACAATACGACGGTCAGTTTCAATTTCCCGTTCACCAGGACCACGCATCCCAATACCTCCTCTTTGCCGCTCCAAATGCGTCCACATGCCTTTTAATCGGGGTAATAAATATTCGCATTGTGCCAATTCTACCTGGGTTCTGGCATAACTTGTTTGCGCGCGTTGTGCGAAAATATCAAGAATAAGGTTGGTTCTGTCCAAAACCTTACATTCTAAAATTTTACTTATATTTCGTTCTTGCGCCGGCGATAATTCGTCATCAAAAATGGCCGTTCCAATATCATTTTCTTTAATGAAATTTTGGACGTCTTGCATTTTACCAGTTCCAATAAAAGTTTTAGGATTTGGTAACTCCATTTTTTGTGTGAAGCGTTTTACAACTTCACCTCCGGCTGTAAATGTCAAGAATTCTAATTCATCTAAATACTCTTTAGATTGTACCTCATCTTGATCCTTGGTAATGACACCAATTAAAACGGTTTTTTCTAAACTAAAATCTTTCTTCTCTAGCATAAATGGGATTTAAACACAAAGTTACATAATTGATTGGCTATCATTTAGTATTTTTAAGGCTAAATTGTTCATGTGAGCCTACAATCCCCAATTCCTTATACCTATACAATTGCCTTTTATAATACCGAGAACTTATTTGACTATATAAACGATCCTTTGACCAATGACGTGGGCTTTTTAGAAACCTCTACGAAAAGATGGAATAAAGAGCGGTATGAGAATAAAATTTATAGAATAGGGATGGCAATTTCCAAAATCGGATGTGATGAGTTCCAAGGACCACCAACATTAATAGGCTTAGCTGAAGTTGAAAATGACAGGGTATTGACTAATTTGATTCAGAGTACGTATTTAGAAGACTTTAATTACGGTTTTGTGCATTACGATTCCCCAGACGAGCGTGGTATTGATGTTGCCTTATTGTATGATAAGAATATTTTTAGAGTTGAAAACTCAGAAGCCATTCCGCTTGATGTGGAAAGTGAATTAGGAGTAAAAGACTACACGAGAGATATCTTAAAAGTTACTGGTTTTCTGAATGACGAAAAAATCCATTTATTGATCAATCATTGGCCTTCCAGACATCAGGAGTCTGATAAAACTGGCCATAAACGGATGATTGCTGCGAAAAAGGTAGTGGAACTTATTGAGGACATCCGCTTGGCTAATGCGGATGCAAAGCTTATTATTATGGGCGATTTTAATGATAACCCAAAGAATAACAGTATGCAATATTTAAAAAATGAAGGTGCGCTGTATAATCCTATGGAGAAGTTGATGTCTTATAAAAGAGGTAGTGCGAACCACAATTCTAAATGGGTACTGTTTGATCAAATTCTGATCACTACTAATTTTTTGGAACCGGATCAAAAAAGTCTTAAATTTTTGAAAGCTGATATTTTTGATGAAAAGTTCTTAACTCAAAATTACGGCAAATATCAGGGACATCCATATCGAACCTATGCTGGAAAAAGATATCTTGGAGGTTTCAGCGATCACTTTCCAGTATATATTAAGTTAAGACAATGAAATCTTGTAAAATACGGCTTGAAAATTATAATACATAGAAACTAAAACATTAAAACACCCTTAGGAAAATAATAGCCAAAAAAACAGATACAACAGGAATTAACCACAATGTGATAATACCATAATTAGTTTTTTTCTTTTGATTGGCGTTCATGATTTTTCGTTTTTTGCCACTGTACTGAATCCAGTTTTTAAAGTAAAGTACCAATGACACAATAATGAATAAAATCCAAGCCTTAGTGGCGGTCATGGTCGCCACATGCATCTGATGAAAGAACTCTGCAAAAAAGACACCTAGCACCAGTAGTAAAGAAGCTTGCACCAACGTAATATAATAAATGGAAATCGTAGTGGCCTTTTTTTTATAGGGGCCATCTTTATAATAATTAAAACTATTGAAAAATAGTTGGTCAAAAATGGTCATAGTCAAACGAGAATTATAATCAGGTCAATGCAATTTAATTTACCGCTAATATAAGCAAATCGTCAATTTGGAAACCACCTCCTAAAGAATCAATTGTTCCTGATCCGGTAACTTTAAAAGCCACGTGCAAAGTCCCTGAATATGAGGAGAGATCAATTAAACCAGAATCCACAAATTGAAACCAAGGATGATGTTGCGATGGTAAGGACGCTTCTACTGAAATCCATTTAGCGTCAAGAACGTTCGTCCCGTCATAATCAATAGATACCATAACTTCGAGGGTGTTGTTTGGCGAAACCACATGATGTTGTGCTGCTTTAAAATTCAGAAGGACTTTTGATTGGGCATCCATATCAAATCCCGGAGTAATGAGCCAAGCAATATTTGAGGAATCCCATGAATTAAATGAACTGAATTCAGCATATCCATTTCCATCGCCATTTTTTTCTTTCCATTTCACTTTACCTGCCTCATTAAAATTAGTCCATCTTGCAAAATTTAAAGTCGAATTGGCTCTGGCCGATTCAAAATCTTCTTTAAATACTACTTCAAAATCTTCGAATTTTGATGGTTCACATCGCGACCCAGTCATACGCGCATCACTGACCTCACTCAATCCTATCACCAATTTGCTGCCATCAAATGTTTTTGTAACCACGCCGGTAATCGTTCCATTTCCGGTAGGAAGCAAATCGTCCTTAAAGGATGCAAAAGAACTAGTTTCTAAAGTAAAGTTAGAGTAGCCAATAGTTCCTGAACAGCTTTGCAATTGCCGTAAGGTATCAAAATCTTGAGCAGGGTCAAAATAGCGTTTTCCAGCTAAATAATCTACGAATTCCACATCAGCAAACTGCACATAAAGACCAATATGATTCCCTGAAACTTGTGAGAAAGTAAGATGTAAAGGTTCTAACTCTGCGGTGGTTGCAGACCTGAACATCTGCTGTGTACGTTGGTTTTCTGTTAAACGTTTAATTGCGGTGCCAAATTGGTTCGTTTCGATAGTTCCACCAATTGTTAGGACACCGTTGCCAACTCTTTCTTCGCCAATAAAGAGACCTTTCATTTTTATGTAAACCTCCCGACCTAAATTGTATTGGTTATAAGTATCCACCTGATTAATAATGATTTTAATGCCATCAGTGGGATTTATTGGAGAATTCTGAAGAAATATTTCTTTAAAGAAATTCCCTGCCCTGTCAGAAGAGCTTACGTAGCCTTTTATATAAATATCTGTATCTACCAGAAAAGCGATTTGATCGTTGCCAGCAAATTTTGATTTTAAGTCGGCCATTGTAATTTCAGTGGCACCACTCGTTAAAAGATCTTCTAACCCTTTATTTTCTTCAGAGCTTATGCTATCCGGCACCTTAAAATCATCATCTTGCACACACGAGCTTATCGCAAAGTTCATTGCTATTATGGTAAGAAATGCTAACAGTGTTTTTGTTTTGATCATAGCATTAATTTTTAGGTATCTTTTCTTTTTGTTAACAATACAACACTGTTTAGAATCTGACATAACAGTTTAGAAAGTAGGTTGCACCACGCCCATACCAATATTTAGAACCAAATACGGGTATCTCATTGCTGGCATCTGCTTTTAGTGTTCTGTAATTTGCGTTTCGACCTTGTTCAAAGCCGCCTGTTTTGTGGGCGACATCCAGAATATTGTTAATGCTCGCAAAAAAGCCAACAAAATACGTGTTTATGCGCCATGATTTTCCACCAACAAGATTCACAATCATATAGTCGTCAAATTTTTCTTGTTTTAGAAGATGTCTCGCAACTTCAGGATCATAATCATTAAATGGTAAACCATCGGCATCTGTGTAGAAATTCCGTGTTCGGGTTAAAGGATTAATATCGATATAGGTATTGTTGAAGAAATTTGAAGTTGCACCAAACCACCAATAGTCAGGGTCGCGATATTCAAATCCTATTGAATAAGCTGTTTGGGGACCACTTGCAAGTTTATAATTTTTTAATTCGGCCTTTCCGAAATCAATACCATTCGATTTGGTAAAGCTTGAGGAAGTCAAATATAAATTTGGATTGTTAGCATATGTAAATTGCCCCAAAGACGCAACACCTTTTAATTTTATGGATGGAGTTACTTGTGCTTCAATGCCAAATTCTGCACCAAAATTTATTTTGTCAATCCCTTGTAATATCTCTTGAACAAATGCTGAGGTCTGGTTTTCGGAAATTTCAAAACTGCTCAATCCGTCAGCATAGTAGAAAGAAATTTTGTTGGCGTCTTCAATTTTCGAATAATAGCCCGTAAATTTTGCCTTGACAATCGGAGAACGGAAAATATAACTCCCATCTACTGACATTATTTTTTCTTCCGTAATGTTTTTAACGACATTATGATTTTCTCTTGAGTTGGAGTAGGTGTTTCTAAGTGATGGCGCTTTTGAAATGTATGCCAAATTAAAATCGACTAAGTGTTTTCCTGAGATTTTGTAGGTCAATCCGCCTTTGACGCCAAAACCCATGAAGCTTAATTTGGCTCCATTGCCCAGAGAATTGTCTGCGTATATTTCATGCTGATAAAGTCCTTCCCTTTGATAATTGGTATTTGAAATACTTAACGCTCCAAAGAAATCAACTTTGTTATATTTGAATTGTGCCTGAGCAAATCCCGAAATTACCTGAGCATGAAGATTGTAATTATATCTAAAACGGTCACCTTCTCCGACAATTCTATTTGGTTTTATTAAGTCGTACTGAATATTGTCAAATGAATCCACATTTAATAAGCCAGTCGCACCTAATAAATCTTTAATCTGAGCAAAATTTTCCGATTTCAGTCCCCCATAATTTAGGGAGGCATTTATAGTGATATGGTCTGAAATATCAGAAGTGAGAATAGTGTTTGCCGTTAGTTGGCTATCATCGTTTCTGTCTTCATATAAAACATAGGCAGCATTTAAACCACTAATGTTGTTAGTAATATTGGCATCATAAATTCTACTCCAATCAATTTGGCCGTCTTTTAGAAATTGTTGCTCTAGATGATAGGCTTTGGCGTAATCAGGACCTTTGGCTTCGGCCAGAGCATAACTAGGCAATTTTTGATAATAAGCAGCACTCGGGTTAGCGCCACCAGGATAATCCAATCGACTGTTAACGGTTTTGCCAAATTGATATCCAAGATTAGTCTGCAAAGTAGTTTTGTTAGTAATGTCCCAATAATGGTTCAACATTAATATCGGTTCGTTTACTTCCTTGACGCGAGAGTTGCGTTTTTCGCCATCTTGATTGCCCCAATATTCGTTGTATTTAATACCTTTTAAATTATAAATTTCTTGTGTATTGGGAGATGATTTCCCTCTGCGATTGGGAGCATAAATCCCCGTAAAGTTAATGCTATGTTGATCATTGATTTTCTTTTCAATAGAAGCGAAAAACGAATTTGAATCATAAAATGTAGCGTCTTGATATCCTTCTTCTCCCCAGCGTTTTCCAACTGCTGCGGCTACTGTCCAGCCACCTTTCATTAAGCCCGTGGCATAACTCCCAATGACTCGGTTAGTGTAACTTCGATCAGATAAAGAATACGTAATCCGGCCGCCCTTTCTGTATTCTGAAGCTCGAGTGCTAGTGTTGTTCGATCCTAAAGCGCCACCAAAAGTATAGTTCGACGGACTTAAATTAGAAGATAACTCTTGGTTTCTGAACATATCATTCAAACCTCCCCAATTATTCCATTGAGGTCTTCCATTGAATTGCTTGTTCATTTCTATCCCATTGATCAAAACAGATGCATTTTCTGAATCCAGACCTCTTATGTTAAAGAATGAAGCGCTAAATTCAAAAGCAACAGTACGTTGATAAACATCTTGAGAGGATTGTAAAAGTCCGGAAATATTATCTGCACCGCCAGTGGAATCATCATTTAATTCATCATCAGATAAAGTAATAGTGTACATGTCAACAGAATCAGCAACGTTGATATCGAGCATCATGTCGTTTATATCCAAAGCTTCGCCTTCGTTTACAATAATTGGAAAGCGTTTGGTAACATAGCCGCTTTTCTCAACTTTTAATATCTGTTCGCCTAAGGGAACATTTGTAGTGAAGCTAAATTTACCTTCAACATCTGTTTGTGATGTTTGCAATGTTTCTTCAATGGTAATAGTGACGTTCGGAAGAGGTTCGTAGGTTATCCCATCAATAACACTTCCTTTTACAACAGTTTCTTGAGCGACGGTAGACACGACAGAAAATAATCCAAATAGAACAATCGTAAAACTTTCTTTCATCTGATTGGTTTATGTTTAAGTATTGCGTTTGTTCCCTTTCAATATTCCGTTGTAATTCGCAGGTTTGTATATGTTGTTTGAAATGTAAATTGCCGATGCAATTTTGATTTCTAAATTAGTCAATTTTATGTAATAAACTTATAATTAGTTATTTGAATGGCCAATTGACGGTTGTGTATGATAAATTTTTACATTTGATAGACTGCGAAAGAAGAAACTAATGGCTAAAATATAAAAATGAAATTCCGAAAATTACTACTTAGCGTAGTTCTAGCGTTATGGGTTACGACTGTTTTGTCTCAAGAAGGCAAAAAATTTAAGATCCATACCATTGCCTTTTACAATTTAGAAAATCTGTTTGATACCATTAATGATCCAAACAAATTTGATGAAGCAAGTCCAATTATGGAAATGAATATAGGACGATCGGAAGTATATTGGAAAAAGGTTCAAAATATGGCACGCGTTATCGCGGACATTGGTACGGACGAAGCAGGAAATTCTCCCGCCATATTAGGTGTGGCTGAAATTGAAAATCGAAGCGTTATGGTTGATGTGGTCAATGATCCGTTATTAATCGGAAAGAATTATGGCATTATTCACTATGATTCTCCTGATAATCGTGGCATTGACGTCGGAATGATTTATCAAAAATCTTTATTTCAACCAATTAGCACCAGCAGTCATACCTTGTATATTTACGATGATATTTCTCGAAAACGGGTTTATACTAGAGACCAGCTTTTAGTGAGCGGCAAGTTGGAGGGCGATTTGATTTACATCATTGTTAATCATTGGCCTTCTCGAAGTGGCGGCGAAGAACGCAGCCGAAGTAAACGCGTTGGTGCCGCAAAACTCAGTAAAAAAATTATCGACTCCTTGCAAATCATCGATCCGTATGCTAAGATTATTGTGATGGGCGATTTAAATGACGATCCCATAAACGTCAGCGTTAAAGAAGTTTTGAAGTCTAAAGCCAATAAAGAAGACGTGAAACTAAAAGATATTTATAATCCCTACGAAAATTTCTATAAGAGTGGTTTGGGTTCAAATGCCTATCGTGATGCTTGGAGTTTGTTTGATCAAATTATGATGACCCAACCTTTTTTGGAAAAAGATTATTCATCATTTCGATTTTACAAGGCTTTTATTTTCAACAAAAATTATTTGGTCACTAAACGCGGACGATGGAAAGGCTATCCGTTTAGAAGTTTTGCTGATGGCGGTTTTACCGGAGGCTTTAGTGATCACTTTCCTGTGTATATCTATCTAATTAAAGAGGTGCCCTAGTGTTTGAGAATAGGTCTTAATTAAAATTGAAAAGAACCACTTTTTTTGAAAGTGGCTCTTTGAACTTTATAGTTTTATCTATTACAAATCAAACTTAATTCCTTGTGCTAAAGGTAAGCTTGTCGTATAATTAATGGTATTGGTTTGACGTCGCATGTACACTTTCCATGCATCTGATCCTGACTCACGTCCGCCACCAGTTTCCTTTTCACCACCAAAAGCGCCACCAATTTCAGCACCTGAAGTTCCAATATTCACATTCGAAATTCCGCAATCAGATCCTTGTACAGATAAGAAAGCTTCAGCCTCACGTAAATTATTAGTCATAATTGCTGAGGACAAGCCTTGCGCCACGCCATTCTGAATTTCGATGGCATTGTGCACATCTCCAGAATATTTCAATAAATAAAGCACTGGAGCAAATGTTTCATGCTGTACGATTTTGAATTCTGGTTTTGCTTCTGCGATAGCTGGTTTCACATAACAGCCACTTTCGTAACCCTCGCCAGAAAGTACGCCACCTTCTACAATTAGTTTTCCACCTTCTTCAACTACTTTTTCTAATGCTTCTTGGTACATTTCAACCGCATCTTTATCAATCAATGGACCCACGTGATTATTTTCATCTAACGGATTTCCGATACGCAATTGCTTGTAGGCAGCCACAAGAGCATCTTTCACTTTATCATACATACTTTCGTGGATAATCAATCGACGCGTTGAGGTACAACGTTGTCCTGCAGTCCCAACCGCACCAAATACCGCACCAATAACGGTCATTTTAATATCTGCATCTGGCGTGACAATAATAGCATTGTTTCCACCTAACTCTAATAAAGATCTGCCTAAACGTGCAGCAACTTCCTGAGCTACAATTTTACCCATTCTGGTTGAACCCGTTGCAGAGATCAATGCGACGCGTGTATCTTTCGTCATCATTTCGCCAACGCGATAATCGCCATTAATCAAACATGAAATGCCTTCTGGTAAATCATTGGCTTTAAAAACTTCTGCCGCAATATTTTGACAAGCGATCCCGCACAGTGGCGCTTTTTCACTTGGTTTCCAAATACAAACATCCCCACAAATCCAAGCTAAAGCAGTATTCCAAGACCACACGGCCACTGGAAAATTGAATGCTGAAATAATGCCGACAACTCCTAATGGATGGTATTGTTCATACATTCTATGTCCGGGGCGTTCCGAATGCATGGTCAAACCGTGAAGTTGACGGGATAGACCCACTGCAAAATCACAGATGTCTATCATTTCCTGAACTTCACCTAAACCTTCTTGATAGGATTTACCCATCTCGTAGGACACCAATTTACCCAGAGCTTCTTTCTTTTCTCTTAATTTATCTCCAAATTGACGAACAATTTCGCCACGTTGGGGTGCTGGCATAACTCTCCAAGTCTTAAACGCTGTAGTCGCAGCATCCAAAACCTTTGCATAATCTTCTTTACTGGTTGTTTTTACTTTGGCAATCAGTTTTCCATCTACTGGAGAATAGCTTTCAATAATCTGACCATTAGCAAAGTTTTTTGAGCCGGTTGATGTGCCTTCATTTATATCTTTTACGCCTAATTCCTTTAGGGCTTTTTCAATTCCAAAATCTGTAGCAACTGCTTGCATGTATGAGTTTTTTAATTAATTAATGACTTTTGCGAAGATAGCGATTAAATGTCTGTTCTTGAAGCATGAGCTTCTTAAAAAAATGCTAACTTTAAAGCTTAATATCAATCTGTTTATCATGAAAACCCTTGTTTATTTGCCATTATTTCTGCTTTTATTTTTAGGTTGTAAAGACGATCAAAAAGCTCCTAATAGTGATCAAAATCCATCTAAAGAAAGTCAAAAAGTGGATGTTTCGTCATCTGAAAAAATGAATGAATTTGCGATTGTCATTCACGGCGGTGCGGGCACGATTTTAAAAGAAAATATGACGCCCGAAGATGAAGCAGCTTATACCGCTAAACTGGAAGAAGCCATAAGAGTCGGTTACGAAATTCTTAAAAACGGAGGCACAAGTTTAGACGCGGTAGAAAAAACGGTTAACGTTTTAGAAAATTCTCCATTATTTAATGCAGGTAAAGGAGCAGTATTTACAAATGAAGGTAAAAATGAATTGGACGCCTCCATTATGGATGGAAAAACTTTGAATGCTGGTGCATCGGCCAGTACGACCACGGTTAAAAATCCGATCAACTTGGCCAGAGCTGTGATGGAAAATTCTCCTCATGTGATGCTGTCAGGAAAAGGGGCTGAGGAGTTTGCCAAAGAGCAAGGCCTGGACCTCGTGGAGCCTTCCTATTTTTTTACTGAAAGTCGTTTTAAGGCGTTACAAAAAGTAAAAGCTTCTGAAGAGAACAAGGCCACTCGAGATAAATCAGCATTTTATGATCCCACAATTAAAGATTCAAAATTTGGAACGGTGGGCTGTGTGGCATTAGATAAAGACGGAAATCTCGCTGCTGGAACATCAACCGGAGGGATGACCAACAAACGCTGGGGACGTATTGGAGATGCACCAATTATTGGAGCCGGAACCTACGCCAATAATGCCACTTGCGCCGTGAGTAGTACAGGTTGGGGCGAATATTTTATTCGGGCTATGGTAGCTTATGATATTTCGGCATTAATGGATTATAAAGGTCTGAGTTTGCAGGAAGCTGCCAAGGAGGTTATTCAGAAAAAAGTCCCTGATTTAGGTGGAGATGGCGGTATTATTGCCGTCGACAAAAATGGCAACATGGTCATGGAATTCAATACTGAAGGTATGTATCGGGCATCAATGGACGCTTCTGGAAAACTAGACATCGGAATCTATAAAAATTAATTTTACGTTTACCTCCAGCCAAAACAAGACTACTAAAACATATATTTCATGTCTTTTAGAAACATAATTACATCTACATTTCTCTTGCTTGTTTTGTTTTCTTGTAAAAAGGACGATGCTTCCAACCAAGAAACTGACAACCTTTTTAAGTTTCGAGATTATATTACTTATACCACTGCTGGTCGTGTGTCGATCGCCGATCCCATCATAATCAACCTGAATAATGATGTAGAAGGTTGGGAAATTGGTCAAGAGATTACCGATAATATTTTAAAAATCGAACCGAAGGTTAAAGGAAAGTTATTGGTAGAAAATGCACACGCTCTGGTGTTTAAACCAGACGAATCACTTCAACCGAACACCGAATACACCCTGACGATTAGGTTAGATAAAATCTACAAAAAGCAACCTAAGGAATTTGGATCGTATACCTTTCAATTTAAAACTATTACGCCTAATTTTAATGTCGTCACTAATAATCTACAATCCTATAGTAAAACATGGCAGTATCTCGAAGCGGTTTTAAAATCTGCAGACGTGATCGATATCAAACAGGCCAAACAATTAGTCGAATCTTCTCAAAACGGTAAAAAACTCAAATTGCAGTGGAATGAATCTGCAGGAAAATCAAGGATTTTTGAGTTTAAAGTAGACAGTATTAATCGCTTAATTGAAGACAGCGAAATTCTTATCAAATGGAATGGTAAAACCATTAAAGCTGATAATTCGGGCGAAAGCAAAGTGATGATTCCGGGGATTAATAATTTTACAATTGTCCGTTTAGAAGTGATTCAAGCACCTGAACAGTTTTTATTGATTAATTTTTCTGATCCATTAAAAAAGCAGCAGAATTTTGATGGCTTGGTAACTATTCAGAATTCTAAAAACCCAAAATATATAGTTGACGGAAACGTCTTAAAAGTATATCCAGATTCCAAACTGGTAGGCGATGTTTTGGTTGATATTTTTCAAGGCATTACCAATACGGACGGTTTCAAACTTAAGAAGCAATTTTCTGAAACTATTTCTTTTGAAGAACTAAAACCTCAAGTTCGGTTAATTAGCAACGGGACAATTTTACCCAATTCGGAAGAATTGAAATTTAATTTTGAGGCAGTTAATTTAAAAGCGGTTGACGTTCGAATTATCAAAATTTTTGAAGATAATGTGTTGCAATTTCTTCAGGATAATAATTTTCAAAGTAGCGATGAATTTGCCATTAAACGTGTGGGAAGACGCATTGCCAAACAAACTATTACCCTACAAAATGATGCCGTAGAGAATGATGGCAGATGGAAAGCCTACAGTATTGATTTGTCCAAATTTTTCAAAGCCGATCCTGGTGCTATTTATCGGGTGGAACTGAGCATTAAAAAAGAATACTCCTTACTTAATTGCGATACGTATTCCAAGGTCAATAATTCTGAAGGAGATTCTCATAATGATTATTACGAAGATAATTATTATGAAAATAATTTTAACGAGGGCACTACGGAAGATGAAGATTTACGTGAGGAAGAATATTGGGACAATTTAATTTACAGCTACAAAAATTATAATTATAACTGGAATGAGCAGAACAATCCTTGTCATGACGCGTATTACAATGAAGATCGTGTTGTTTCACAAAACTTATTGGCTTCCAATTTGGGTGTGATTGCGAAACAAGGTTCGAATAATTCCTACTTTTTTGCCGTCTCGAACATTCTAGATACGCGTCCGGAAGCTGGTGCAATGATTCGTTTATTTAATTTTCAACAACAAGAAATTGGAAAAGCTACAACGGATAGTGAAGGCTTAATAAATTTTAAAAGTGATAAACTGGCTAATTTCGCCATTGTCACTAAGGGAAAGAACACCACTTATATTAAATTGGAAGATGGGAATTCCTTGTCATTAAGTAAGTTTGATGTTTCTGGAAATAGTTTGCAACGCGGACTCAAAGGTTACATTTATGGAGAACGTGGCGTTTGGCGTCCGGGAGATTCATTATTCTTAACTTTTATATTGAATGATAACGATAATAAATTACCTAAAGGACATCCTGTTAAAATGGAAGTTAGTGACCCGAGTGGTAAACTCGTTTACAAGAATATTAGCACGGAAAACCTTAATAATTTCTACCGCTTTATAGTACCAACAAACACAGAAGATAAAACTGGAAGTTATAGTGCTAAGGTTTCAGTAGGTGGCGCTTCGTTTTATAAAAGCTTACGACTGGAAACGGTAAAGCCAAACCGCTTAAAAATTAAGATAGATTTTGAGAATGAAGTGCTTACCAGTAATGAGCCTTTAAATGGAACTTTAGATGTTAAATGGCTGCATGGCGCACCAGCAAAAAACTTAAAGGCAGAGATTAAAGCGAAGTTCAGTACGTCATATGAAGGTTTCAAAAATTACAAGGATTATGAGTTTGTAGATCCGACGCGGTCTTTTTCTTCAGAAGAAATGAATGTCTATGAGGGTACTTTGGATGAAGAAGGCATCACTACAATTAAAACTTCTTTAAATGTTGGTAAAAACGCTCCAGGATTATTAAACGTTCAGTTTTTAGTCAGGGCTTTTGAAAATGGCGGCGATTTTTCACTCGATGCCTTTACAAAAACCTATGCGCCTTATACTTCCTTTGTGGGAATGAAATCGCCTGAAGGGAATCGACACGATTCCTTTTTTACAGATGAAAATCAAATTTTTGATGTCGTTGCCGTAGATGCAAAGGGCAATCCAATGAAACGGGAAAACCTAGAAGTCAAAGTCTATAAAATTGAATGGCGCTGGTGGTGGAATTCCTCGTATGACAACCTCTCGAGTTATGTGTCAAGCAGCTATCACAAACCCTATTTGGATAAAACACTCGCTACGGATGCCAACGGAAAAGGGAAATTCACTCTAAATATTCCAGAAAATGAACGTGGTCGTTATTTGATCAGAGTTATAGATCCAGAAAGCGGTCATGCGACAGGAAGAACTGCTTATTTCTATAAAAATTGGTATGAAAACGCACCTTCAGGTAATAAAGAAGCAGCGAAAATGTTAGTCTTTGCGGCCGACAAAGAAAATTATAATGTTGGCGAATCTGCTAAAATTACATTCCCTTCAGGTACCGAAGGGAGAGCTCTGGTAAGTATTGAAAATGGCTCTGACGTGTTGTCCTATAAATGGGTGATGACCACGCAAGGCGAAACCACCGTCAATATTCCGATTACTCCCGAAATGGCAACTAACGTATTTGTCAATATTTCGTTATTACAGCCGCATGCCATTACCGCCAACGATTTACCAATTCGCTTATATGGTGTGATTCCGATTATGGTTGAAAATCCTGCCACCAAATTAAAACCAGAAATTAAAATGCCAGCCGTGCTTCAACCTGAGCAAGAGTATACAATTGAGGTTAGCGAGAAGAATAAAAAAGCAATGACTTATACGATCGCCATTGTAGAAGAAGGTCTGCTAGATTTAACCCGTTTTAAAACTCCAAATGCTTGGGATGAATTTTTTGCACGTGAAGCTTTGGGTGTAAAAACTTGGGACATTTTTGATGACGTGATTGGTGCTTACAGTGGGAGCATTGATCAGGTATTTGCCATTGGTGGCGATGAGAATGCACTTGCAGGAAAAAACAAAAAAGCCAACCGATTCAAACCTGTGGTTACTTATCTAGGCCCTTTCAATTTAAGTGCTGGCGAGAAGAAATCGCATAAAATTAAAATGCCTAATTATATTGGAGCGGTGCGGGCGATGGTCGTTGCAGGAGATGCGAAATCGGAAGTTTATGGCAGTACGGACAAATCTGTTCAGGTTAAAAAACCGTTGATGGTGTTGGCAACATTACCAAGAAAATTGAGTCCAGGAGAAAAAGTTACCTTGCCGGTTACTGTGTTTACCATGGAAAATAAAGTTAAAAATGTGAATATCAGCTTAAGGTTATCTGAGGGTATTTCGGTTGTGGGAGACAAAACAAAATCCTTAAGCTTTGCCCGACCAGATGAGCAAATGGTTTATTTCGAATTGGATGTCAGTAAAGCAAAAGGTATCAGTACTGTGGAAGTGATTGCAAGTGGAAATGGAGAGAAGTCAACTTACAAAGTAGAAATCGACGTATTTAATCCAAACCCAGTTACCTCAAAATCTTTGGATGAAACCTTAGAAGCAAATGCCACTAAAAGCATGGATTTTTCAAGCTTCGGAGAAGTGGGAACCAATAGTGCGACTGTTGAATTTTCAACGTTGCCACCAATGGATTTTTCCAGACGATTACAGTTTTTAGTGCAATATCCTCATGGCTGTTTGGAGCAAATTACATCTGGCGTTTTTCCACAATTATACCTGAATGATATTTTCGATTTGACGTATCAGAAAAAGCAGGAAATCCAAAAGAATATTGAAAGTGGCGTGAAACGTTTGGGGAATTTCCAAATTGCTTCTGGAGGGATGAGTTATTGGATGGGAGAAAATACCGTCGATGATTGGAGTACCAGTTATGCCGGTCATTTTATGTTGGAAGCCGAGAAGAAGGGTTTTGTTTTGCCGCTGACTTTTAAAAGCAACTGGTTGCGCTACCAAAAACAAGCAGCTAGTGATTGGCGTCCAAGTTATAGAAACGCCAATACCGATTTGGCTCAGGCTTATCGACTGTACACTTTAGCATTGGCAGGAAACGCAGATTTAGCAGCCATGAATCGTTTGAGAGAGTTTAGCGAAATTTCCAACGAAGCCAAATGGCGACTCGCAGCGGCGTATGCCTTGGCCGGACAAAAAGAAGCCAGTGATAAGATTTCTAGTTCCGCAAATATCAACTTCATACCGCAACAATATAATTATTATACCTATGGTTCTGTGGATAGAAACAGAGCAATGGCTTTGGAAACGATGATCTTGACCAAAAATCCGAAGATGCGCGAATTGGCTCAAGATATTGCTAAAAATCTTTCCAGTAGTCAATGTATGAGCACTCAAACGACTGCTTATAGTTTATTAGCCATGGCAAAAATGGTGGAGGCTAACGGTGGAAAAGCGCTTAAAGTAGAATTCACGTTCAATGGCAAATCTGAAACCATTGATACTAAAAGTGCAATCGCTCAACGTCAACTCCCAGTTAAAGAAGGCAGCAATTCATTTAGTTTTAAAAACAAACAAGCCAATGTCGTCTATGTACGCGTATTGAATTCGGGCAAACTGCCCCTTGGGGAAGAAATAACAGAACAACGTGGTTTAAGTGTGTCTGTGGTTTACAAAGACTTGAAAGGGAATGTCATAAACGTCAATAAACTCAACCAAGGTCAGGATTTTGTCGCTTTTGTGAAAGTCAGCAATCTTAAAAACCAAGATGTGAATAATGTCGCATTAACGCAAATCTTCCCTTCAGGCTGGGAAATCGTCAACACGCGTTTTACTGATTTTGGAGATACCACCACAAGTCAGGCGCGTTATACTGATATACGAGATGATCGTGTGAATTTTTACTTCAACTTGCCTAAGAAAGGAAAATACGATACCAAAACTTTTACGGTCATGTTGAACGCATCCTATTTGGGGACTTATTATTTACCAGGAGTTCAAGCAGAGGCGATGTATGATAATGAGTCTTTGGTGCGAAGTAAAGGGAGATGGATAGAGGTTTTAAAATAACCAAATTCCTGCGTGGTTGCTGAGCTTGTCGATGTAAAGGCAGGAATCTCATGAATAGTAGAGAAAGTTTAAAGTATGTTACAGGATTTCCAGGCTTGAGAGGTTTAACAACCACCTCGTCTTCAATTCCGAAGAGAGTTTAAAGACGGAATGGTTTATTTCTAAATCAAAATACAAGACAAATCAAAGTCAGACCTCAAAGGTTTCAAAAACCTGTGAGGTCTTTAACCATGAACAAAATACTAACCTACATAAAGCGCCATAAGTTCAAATCGGCTATAATTTTTATAGTTGTGGTGGTCTATTATTTTTGTTTATCACGGCAACTTTTCAAAGATCCAACCGCTACCGTGATCACAAGTAGCAACAACGAACTTTTGGGTGCAGTAATTGCCAAAGATGGTCAATGGAGATTCCCACAAAATGATACCGTTCCTGACAAATTTAAAACCTGTATTCTTCAATTTGAAGATGAATATTTTCAATACCATCCAGGATTCAATCCTGTATCAATTATTAAAGCGTTAAAAGAGAATTTAAATTCTGGCGGAATAAAAAGAGGCGGCAGTACCATTACCCAACAAGTCATTCGCTTATCTAGGAAAGGACAATCCAGAACCTATTTCGAAAAATTCAAAGAAATTGTTTTAGCCACACGATTGGAATTAAGGGATTCAAAGCAGAGAATTCTTTCTTATTATAGTAGCAACGCACCTTTTGGAGGAAACGTTGTCGGTTTGGATGCGGCGTCCTGGCGTTATTTTAACAGAGATGCCTCACAATTATCTTGGGCAGAAAGCGCCACTCTAGCCGTTTTGCCTAATGCACCTAGTTTAATCTATCCAGGAAAAAACCAAGAGCAATTGCTCAAAAAGCGCAATCAATTATTGAAAAAATTAATGCATCGGGAGCTTATTGATACTTTAACCTACCAATTGTCAATTGCAGAGGGACTACCTCAAAAACCATATCCTTTACCACAGATTGCGCCTCATTTGCTCCAGAAAGTGTCGCTATCCCACTTTGGAAAACACGTGCAAACCACCATTAAAAAACCAATTCAGGAACAAGTCAATAGAATCGTCTCCAATAGCTACAACACATTAAAACAAAACGAAATTTACAATGCCGCAGTGTTGGTTTTGGATGTCAGAACTCGTAAAGTGATAGCTTATGTTGGGAATACACCCACAGACAAGGAACATGAAAAGGATGTGGACGTTATTGACAAGCCTAGAAGTACAGGAAGTATCTTAAAACCATTTTTATATGCTGCGATGCTGGATGCGGGAGATATGTTGCCGCATTCTTTGGTGGCGGATGTGCCTACCCAATATGGAAGTTACAATCCCGAGAATTTCGATAAACAATATGATGGTGCAGTGCCGGCAAGTAGAGCGTTATCGCAATCATTAAATGTCCCTTCGGTGCGGATGTTGCAGGAGTTTGGGTTGGATCGGTTTCATCATTATTTAAAAGCCCTTCACTTAAAAGATTTAAAACACAATGCCAATCATTATGGATTATCTCTGATTCTTGGTGGTGCCGAGAGCAATCTCTGGGATTTGTGCAAAAGCTACGCGGCTCTTTCATCTACCTTAAATCATTTTAATGAAACATCTAGCGAATACTTTAAAAATGAATTTTGCGAACCCACTTTTTTAGCAGAAGAAATCCTTGATTTCGGCAAAAAATCATCGGAAAAAGTATTGTTTGACGCCGCCTCGATTTATCTGACCTATGAAAGTTTAAAAGAAGTGAACCGTCCTGAAGGCAATGAAAACTGGGAATTTTATGACAGTTCCAAACAAATTGCTTGGAAAACCGGTACCAGTTTTGGGTTTAGGGATGCGTGGGCAATTGGTACAACCAAAGATTATGTGGTGGGCGTTTGGGTAGGAAATGCCGATGGCGAAGGTCGGCCTGGTTTGGTCGGTGTCCAAACTGCAGCACCCATTTTGTTTGAAGTATTTGATGTATTGCCAAAAAGCGATTGGTTCTCAAAACCGTTCGATGAAATGCAAGAGGTGGAAATTTGCACCTTTTCCGGATATCGAGCATCTCCAAATTGTGAAAACAAGGAACAGAAATTTATTCAAATGGCTGGACTCAAAACACCGCCCTGCCCGTTTCATGTGTTGGTGCATTTGGATAGAAGTGAACAGTTTCAGGTTAATTCTTCCTGTGAAAATTTGAATAATATAGTGCATAAATCGTGGTTTGTGTTGCCACCTCTTATGGAATATTATTATAAAGCACAAAATCCATTTTATAAACCTCTACCGGAATTCCGGCAGGATTGCATCCGAGAGAACACCATGGTTATGGAATTTATTTATCCGAAGGAAAACAATTCCATTTTCTTGCCTAAAGATTTTGACGGTCAAACGAATGATCTGATTTTAAAAGTGGCACATTCTAAGCCACAAACTCAAGTGTTTTGGTATCTGGATGAAAGTTATTTGGGTAGCACCAAAGACATTCATGAATTTGCCATGCGCCCAAAACAAGGCAAACATATCATCACCGTAGTCGATGTGTTGGGCAATGAAAGTAAGCGGTGGATTGAAATTTCAGAATAGGCATCTGAAAGAACATTTAAAATTACTATTTTTGCGTTTAACCTATCAAATAAAAACTATGTTCGAAACTGTAAAAATGCTGCATTCCTATTGGGCTTATCTGGCTCTTTTGTTGATTGTAGTTGCGACTTTTAATGCCTTATTCAAATTCTTTGCAAAAAAGGAATTCCATCCTTTAGATTTTAGAATTTCATTGTTCACATTAATTGTGTTCCATATTCAGTTGCTGATTGGGATTGTCCTGTTTTTTGCCGGTCCTTATTTAAGCCTAATTTCAGAAATGGGAATGAAAGAAGTTATGGGTGATAAACTATTGAGATCAAACATTGTAGAGCATCCTTTAATGATGATTATTGCGATTGTCTTCATTACTGTTGGTTATTCTAAACATAAAAAGAAGTTAACTTCCACACCAAAATTCAAAATGATAGCCATTTTTTACACGTTGGCATTAATATGTGTGCTTGCAAAAATTCCATGGAATACTTGGTTTTAGTAAACCATTATAAATTTTAACCAAGAAAACCAGAGCTTTTGACTCTGGTTTTTTGCTTTTAATAAATTAAGAAACTTTAGAACTACTCCTAAGTTATTGACTAAATAAGCATATGTTAAACTATCGATTCATATGTTTCATTTCGTCAATAAAGGTATCTAAATCGACGCCGTCCGAAACTAATGTTAAGGCCTTGTCTACAATATATTTTACGTTATCTGTTCTAAAACCTAAACCAATACCAATCTTTTTTAACAAGACATCTTCACCGGTGCCTTTAATACGATCAACGTGAACCATACGGGCCAAGTCGTACAAACGCTCTAAACGACTGTCGTGAGATGTCGGCGGATTGATAGGGTGGGATTGATAGTCTTTAAGGATAATTTTGTATTCTCCTTCACTGATATCTAAATTTCGTGCTAATCGATCTAAAAACGCTTTTTCGTCATCAGAGATAACACCATCATCCATGGCTACTCTTACAATTGCTGCAAAATGGTCTTCATTACGCTTTTTAAATCCGCTATCGAATAAATCTGAA